>JACDDF010000643.1 GCA_013817135.1 Nitrospirales bacterium | reverse complement strand
GATCAGCATGATGCCGTTCCTGGCCGCAATACCTAAGACGGTCACAAAGCCGACAAGCGACCCGAGTGATAAGACCCCACCGCTCATAAAGACCGCCACCACTCCTCCGATCAATGCGAAAGGCAGGGTTAAGGCGACCATGATTACAAGTCTCACGTTCCCGAAGTCCACATGAAGTAACACGAGAATACCGATGAGCGAGAGACCAGCCAGGGCGTACAACCGGTTTTGGGATTCTTGCCTCGCCGCGTATTCGCCGAGGATTTCCGGATGATACCCGCGATCGAACGATATCTGTTTGACTCGGGATTCGATTTCCCGGGCGACGCTGCCAAGGTCTCGTCCGGCGACATTCGCGGTGACATCAATGCGGCGCGAAGCCGCTTCGCGCTTAATTTCATTTGGAGTCGGCATGATCGCAATATCCGCAATATCGCCCAATGGAACGAGGGTTCCTCCAGGCGTTTCAAGAGGGAGATGTCTCAAGGCCTGCACATCTGTTCGGAGATGTGCTTCACCCCAAACCGCCACGGTGTAAATCTCTTGATCCTGATAGACTTCTCCTGCTTTGAAACCTTGAAGAAGGGTGGCCACCGCCGATCGAACCTGGCCAGGGGACAATCCCAAGTTGGCGGCCACGTCCGGACGTAGCCGAATCTGCACATGAGGCACCAAAACCTGTGATTCCACCTTCAGGTCAATAAGGCCATCAATGTCCTTGAGCGACGCGTGGACTTGTTGGGCCTTTTCACGCAAAATTTGCAAATCCGGCCCATAGATTCTCACGACGATTGCCGCGCTGGTGCCGGTCAGCACTTCTTTAATCCGTTCTCGCAAATAGGTCAGGACATCACGATAGAGTCCTGGATAGCCGTCTACCACTTCCTGGATTTTTCGGACCGTGGCTGCATACTCGATGTTTGGGTCGAGACTAATCCACAGTTCGGCAAAGTTAGGGCCGACTACCTCATCCGCGACTTCGGCCCGGCCAATGTGAGAACCAAAATTCCGAACTCCCGGGATAGCGCGTAATTCCTGGCTCACTCGAAGCGTGCTGCGTTGCATGGCCTCGAGAGACGTTCCGGGTTTTCCCACCCAATGCATGAGAAAGTCGCGTTCCATAAAGTTTGGTAAAAATTCTTCCCCAAGGAGCGGTAACGCCATGAGGGTCATGGACAAGGTGCCGATGAGCATCGCGACGGACCAACGAGGCCGATTGACCAGATGAGGCAGAAGCGAACGGTATCCTGTTTTCAGAATCCTGGCCAATGGTGCTTCCTGACGCCTCATCGGCGCTTGGGGCAATAGCGTCAGGCTGAGTGCCGGAGTGACGGTGAGCGCGACCAATAAGGAAGCCATAATGGCCAGGACGTAGGACAACGCGAGGGGACGAAAGAACGCCCCCGACAATCCCGGCAAAAAGAACACCGGCAAGAAGACAAGACACACAATTAAACTGGCAAAGACCACCGCGCTCCGTACTTCAAGGGAAGCCTGGAGTACAATTTGGAAAGCCGGGGAAGGATTGGGGGATTTTTGATTAAGACGGAGCCGGCGCATAATATTTTCAACATCAATGATGGCATCATCGACAATCTCTCCAAGCGCAATGACCAAACCGGCCAGCACCATGGTATTGATCGTGCCCCCTCGAAAATGCAGGACTACTGCCGCAGCCATAAGTGAGAGGGGAATTGTCACGAGGCTGATGACCGCCGTTCGCCATTCAAACAAGAACGCCACCAGGACCATGATGACCAGCACACTGCCAAGCAACATTGCCTGTTGAAGATTTTTCAGTGACATTTCGATAAAGGTCGCCGGACGAAAAATCGTCGAATCGATTTCGACTTCTGCCAGCCCCGGCCGCATGGAATCCAGAACCGCTTCCACTTTTTGTGTCACATCCAGGGTATTGCCCCAGGGCTGCTTTTCTACAATCAGGAGCAGTCCTGGAGCGCCATTGATAATGGCATCACCAATAGGGGGGGGATGCCCCTCCACCACACGAG
>JACDDF010000642.1 GCA_013817135.1 Nitrospirales bacterium | reverse complement strand
CCTAACATAATTCGACGTACCGATCATTTCTGCCATTTCTAGTCTATTTCTCGCGCCCCGGAATCCTACCACTCCCCTTCCGTAATGTCATATAAACGGTCATGGAGGCAGGGGGCATGCATAGGAGCAGGGGTCTAGTCTGTTGTTGAGAGTTTTGTCCATCTGATATTTTTCTTCTCCTCCATGTGTTGGGGTTTGGCCTTGGCACTTGGAAGAGCCAGGCGCGAATCGGGGGCGGCACGGCAGAGTGAGGAGCAGACGGCTTTAGCAGAAGAACAACCAAGAGAGGAGTGGTGCCCACTTGACAGAACCTGCTAATGGATGACCCCCATTCGTAATACTTTTGTTCAAATAAAAAAGGGTCGCTGAAGTTTGTTCTTTCAGCGACCCATCCGTTTAAACATCCTGATTGAAGATCAAAAAGCGCCAGCCCCTCCTCTGGTATCGGCAACTACTATTTCACCCTTCATTTTGTCTTTCCCGTGAATGGTGCAATAGAAAACATCCCAGCTGCCTGAAAAATCTTTTCCCACCGGAGGGGTAAATTTGAGCTGGATGCTCTTGCTTGGCTCCACTATCCACCCGGTGGCCGCTCCATCATTGACCGTCTTCGCTTCTCCAGAGACCGCTACATCCATTCCCTTAAATGCTTTCGAGACAAAGGAATGATCAGTGTGGTTTTCGTTTTTTAAAGTGATCACGTTTTCCTCACCAGCCGCGATCGAAAAACCGGGAGTCCCGGTCCCGGAGGAGCTACCTGAAATATGGTAACCGTTGTCCTTAATCGTGACTTCAATCGTAGAGCCTGCAACCGCCAGCGTGGATCCAATCATCATCAGAAACATTGTGCCAAAAATGTAAGTTAGGCCTTTAGAAATGTGAATCATAAAGACTCCTTTGTAAAAGATTAAGCCGGTTATTGAAATATTGTACAATCTGGAAGTATCAAGACCTGTGCCAAAATCTCAGGAAGAGATCACTTTGATTTTTCAGGAAAGAAAACTTTCTAGCATGAGGAAGTGACCCAAAAATCCTCAATTTGGTATAGGAGAAATGTAGCCCTTAGCATCAGTTGGGAATTGGGGTCTGTTGTTAAGAGTTTCCTCCGCCTGACATTTATCTTCATCTCCATGCGTTGTGGTTTGACCTTCCCACTTGAAAGAACCGGGTTTCGGCCCGGCAGCCGAGGTCCTTTTCTTTCGGGAAAAGGACCCAAAACCATTTTCGCCCAGGTCGGCACATTAAATCGTGCTGACGCAAGCCAGGGAGGGGCGGACCAACTCGCCGGGCTCAAACAAGGTCCGCTCTTTGAATTGAGCGTCAGCCCGTTTGGCCGACCTGCAGGCGGTGAGTCATAGAATCGCCTTCAAATCTAGACCACCTGGGATGCCTTCCCGACTTGTAAGGTCAGGAGATCTTTTCCTTTGATGATGGGTCCAGAGAAAAATCGGCGGGTTTGAGCTACGACGTTCGACCGATCTAGCCAATGACCATTCGCTATCTTTATGGGATGCGTACTTCGTGCAAACTTCCAGGCAGGGTGGTCTCGATAGCCTGTTTAATAGGTTCTACGGCCGCTTGAATTCGAGGCCAACTGGTTGAAGATAATACAACAATAGCCATTTTCCGACTAGAGAGATTTTGTTGCTTAGAGAGATTTTTGGCGGTCGTGACAAACACTTCAAAGCCTTCTTCCTCACCCCTTGCTAACAATTCTCCGTTCTTTAATGTACTCCAACCGCGCTCAAAAACGGTTTCTACTTGATGAGTGTTTAAGAATCTGCGCAGAGGGACAGGAGTCCCTTGATCGAAGAGGATTGGCACTCAGACAACTTGTGGGGAAGCTAGACTTTTGGCAGTATGGTCCAGAACCAGGCGAACTTGCTCGAGAGTAACACCAGGGAACAAGGCGATAAACTCCGTGATCTCTACCCCGTCTTCTAGATTCTCAAATAGTGCAGCGACTGGGACACGGGTGCCCCGAAACACCCACCCTCCACTCACACGCTTGGGG
>JACDDF010000082.1 GCA_013817135.1 Nitrospirales bacterium | reverse complement strand
TTTCAAACGCATGAGGGGAATTCTCTTGGCTTAAAATACCTTCCCATCTTGATTGCAGCATCTCGGGAAACGTGGTCCAGGGAACCTCTTTGCTGAGGGATCCACCTAATCGATGCGCGGCTTCCAACCACACATCACCGATAGCGCGGGTGTCATAGAGGGGATTGACCACAGGTTGAGAGAGACTCCAAGCCGTCACCGGAACGATATCCTGCTGAACATGATCTCCCCAGGATTCCAACGGATCATGATCAGGCAGGATCAAATCAGCCATTACGGTAGAGTCATCGAGAAATGGACTGAAGCTCACGATGAACTTGGCCTGTTCAAATACCCGATCAAACTTCAACGATGGCGGAAGAGTGTACAGAGGATTCGCCAAATAGAGATGAAGCATGGTGCGGGAGCCTTCTTCAAATTCCTGCGCCAAGGCCATCAGTTCGTTCTCACCGGATAGGTCAGGATGAATAATTTCCACCGTGGGAACCTTTGGCTCCATCCACTGAAGCCCGCCGCGCCGGTTGATGGCGCCCATCAGGACATTGAGGGCATTAATGATGACCAATGTGTCGGTGCCGTTGGTCTGGGCCGCCGCCGGACCCCCACCCAAAAACAGGGGAGCGTTCGCTACGGACAACTCATGGGCAAGTTGTGTGATCACTTCCTGTGAGACTTCCGTCGTTGCAGAAATGGTTTCCAATGAAATTGAAGAAAATGTGGGTTGAAAGGCAGGCAATTGGGATGAGGGGAGACGTGTGAGTCCTTCTCTTATTAACGCCTGCCCGATGCCCAATGCCAATAAACCCTCTGTTCCCGGTCGAAGGGGAATCCATCGATCCGCATTGGCTGCCGTCAGGGACAATCGCGGCTCAACCTGGATAAACCGGCCTCGAACCATGGGACGGCCTTGACGGAATTTTCCATAGGCCACACCAAACGAAACCGGTGAGAGCCAATGCTCAAGGAACGGAGTGCCAAACGACAACAGATAATCCGCATGGGCCAGGTCATAATGCGGGAGGACATGGGTTCCAAAACTCATATGATTGGCGGTTTTCACGGCGTGTTCACCTGGCGATTCATACTGGATGAGGCGACCTGAAAGGGAATCCATGACTGTCGTTAGAAGGCTGGCCAAAGTCCCGGTCAGCGGGCGGGTGATCATGGCGGACATTCCTGGCTGGCTGTGCAACTGGTCTACCCATTCCGCGATTCCTTCTTCCCACGTAATCGAACGGAATTGACCGGCCCCTCTTGGGCCTTCACGCTTCAGAGGACCTTGAAGCCGATCAGGATTATAGAGACTTTGAAGTCCGGCTTGTCCCCGAGCGCACAGCTTGCCCTCATTCAATGGATGACGAGGATTTCCCTCGATTTTTTTAGCCCGCCCTTCCATGACACGCACCATGATGCCGCAACCCGCTTCGCACCCCTGACAAGTGCTAGCATAATAATTAGCCACCCCTGGAATAATGTTTTCGTCCGGTAACAGGTAGGGCACAAGGTTATGCACTTCCCGCTCACACCCTGGGAGCGCAGAACCTGCGGCCGTTAATCCAAGAATTTTAAAAAGCGTTCTTCGATAAAGATCCATGGGTTCCCCCGTTTACTTATGACAAGTCCAACAGTCATGAGAAGCCCCGCGTTGTTCATGGCAGGTCAAACACCAGCCCATTTCATAGGTGGGAGCTCTGGGAGTGTTCGACATGCGGTCAACATTTCCATGGCATGAGATACATGAAAGTCCCGCGAACAGATGCATTTCATGCGTAAAGTACACATGATCCGGAAGACGTTGGAGTCTAACCCATGGGATCGGCCGTTTTTCCTTCCAATAGGTCTGCAGCATTTTCATATCCGGTGTCGTTTGAGGTAATGATTGATGGCACGTCTGGCACACGGCCATAGATGGCACACCCGCCACAGGAGACCGTGTCGCATATCGATGACAATATTGGCATTTGATTGCCAATGTTCCCGCATGCAGATGATGGCTAAACCGAATGGGCTGCTCATCCTGAACAGACAAATCGGCACTCCCGATGGAATATAGGCCACCGATGCCCATGGCCACACTTCCGGCCAACAACGCGAGGATGACTCCCATGATTTTTCCCGACATCATTCATTTATGTGTGCGAGGACTTTTGAAGAATTATCCATCACCCATCCCCATTCAGACTCTTTGGAACATTGCCAACAACGGTGTTACCGGGCCTTGGTATTATGAGGGGATTGATCGGGCGTTGAGTAGAATTCCCATATTAGTAATTTCCACTTTTCCTCCTTCATGTCCGGCCAATCATTTTTATTAAAACCTGGAGCCTTTTCTAAATTTTTCGGCTGAATATCCAGGGTCAAATACTCGCGATTCGGTTGATGTGCCAGCGAGGCCCATGGCACAGCAAAGAGCTTATCTCCCATACCTAAAAATCCTCCAAAGGATAAAACGGCATACCCGATTTCTCCATTGCTCCCTATGACCAGTTCTTCAATCTGCCCAATGTCTTCGCCTTGCAGATTCTTGACGGATTTCCCAACCAGTTCACTGGCCTTGTAGGAATCCTGGTTTAAATTTGGAGCTAAAGCTTGGGATAAGGGTGTGGTGAGCAGGAAGGAACCGAAAAAAAAGATGAGAAAAAACACTGGCATACGGACCTCCAGTTTGCCGGCCTGACTCCCGCCATCTTAATGAGCTCCCCGTACGAAGGCAGAATGCTGCCTCAATATAGAGGCCCAACCCATTCTCTAACATAGATAAAATAGGAAGGTCCATCAGAACTTTATCCAGTTGGTATCCTGGTGGCCATTTTCCCGACACCAGGCATATAAAGAATGGAGGAAATAATAACTTACCATTTCAAGGGTTTTTGATAGTGCCCCCTTCAATTGAAATAGGGTAAGAATCAAAGGGTTAGGGCTTGTAGGAAGGAGGAGTCCAGATGATTTTTTTTGTGACAGAGGACCAAAGATTTTTGGACATGATGATAGGGCACTTGCAAAAAAAGGGAAAAAGAGCGAGGGGAATTGCAAACACTGAAGAGCTGTGGGTGCGCCTTCGCGAGACTTCTCCGGATATCATTATCCTGGATGGTAACTGTCCCCATTTTGATGCGCTGGAAATTTTGAAGGATTTGAAAGCCGAAGGATATAAAGGACAGACCATTGTGTTGGGAGGTTCATCTTCTGCCCCCCTTGATCCTGAGGTATCCCGGTTTGGTGCTATTCAAACAGCCGGTCGTCCTTTGGCTGTCGATCGGGTATTGGGCGCAATCCGAATTGCCGGGGAACATTTGAAGACTGACCGGGGTCGTTCCTCCGGGCCCAGGACAGAAATCAATTCTGGCAGTCATGTCCCTTCTCTTCTCACGTAGAACTGACAACGAGATCTTCAAACACGTTGCAGAAATACCGACTAATCAAAAGGAGAAATCCATTATGCCAAATACCAACGCTTCCTTTTCCGCATTTTCTCGTGTAGATCAATTGAAACAGCAACTGGAAAAGTTAGAGAATCTCAGTCAATCTGAGGTCGATACCAAAGAATTGGACAAGTTTGATCGTGAAACTGAAGAGATTTTGAAGCGTGTGGATGGAAGAGAAACCAAAATGGCTGCTTATAGTTTTGCAACCATGGCGGAAGCAGAAGCCTTGGTCAACATGCCCGAGTCCGCCCAAGAACCGACTTCGCGTGACCTTTTACAAAAGTCTCTGCAACAAAGACGGCAAGTGTTGTTGGGAATGGTCAGTGAAATGGAAAAGATGGAGGAAACAGAAGCAGAAGTGTTGACCGGAGAAGATCATGAAGGTCCACCGCTCATGGGATAAATTCTCACATGACCTGCATGGCCTCCAAAACTTTATTTCATGGAAGATGCCTCCTGACTCTCCTGTCGGTCTCGATTGATAATGCTGAGTCACGCCTGGATTTTTTTGAACAGACGAAAAAGGTACAGAAGTGAAGGAAAGACCACGACCATTCCTGCCACCAATGCGACCAGGAGCAAAACCAGCGTTGTGGGAGGAGCTGCAGCATTATAGATAGTTAAATCGGGTTTAATCAGAACAGGAAATTGTGAAAACCCCCACCCCCAGATAATGGCCGTGACATAACCCATGGCTGAAATCCTGGCAAGGTGAAATCGATTCATCCACAGTCCTATCGCACTCGCCAGCATCCCCAGCATAGCCAATATTAAAAATACCCAACCGTTTGAGCTCCGGGCTAATTCTTGAGGAATATCAGGAGCGTCATCCTTTGCAAGCAGGAAAACAAGAATGGCCATAACGCCCGATGCCGCAAGCGCCCCTAGGGCGCGTCGTCGGAAGAGCTGCCGGAGAGCGGGAACCGGCGATTCATGAATCAAATAGACGGATGCCAAAAATGCAAACAGCGTCATCGTCCATATTCCGACTGCCAGAGGAAACGGTTGAACCCATGGCAGCACAAATACCTGGACGAATTCCCCTTGGTGATATTGGAGATTGTTGCTGGCTATAGTGCCCAGCGTAATACCTAAAAACATCGACGTGATCAGACTGGCTAGACCAAAAAGTGTTCCCCAAAAACGATGGAGGGGAGAACGCCGGACATCATAACTGCGGAAGGCGAAAGCGGATCCCCGAAGCACGATGCCGGTGAGGAGTAATGTGAGGGGGATGTGAAGAAGTGTCGAAACTCTGGCATAGGCGAGGGGAAAGGCAGAAAAGAGAAGCGTGACGACCAGAATGAGCCATACGTGGTTCGCTTCCCAAATCGGCCCGATGGCCGTAGCAATTAGTTGACGTTGTGCATGCCCATTGGGTCCTCTGGCCAGGAGATACCATATGCCGGCTCCATAATCTGCTCCGCCCAACAGGACATACAAGGTCAGCGAGATTAATAAGAAACCTGCGAGAAGTTCCTCAAGGCCCGGCATGGGTTACCCCTGAAGATGGACCATCGGGTCCTAAGGTCTGTGGAAAAATGGCAAGATGGCGATGTAAAAGCCACAGGACGATTCCAGCCAGTCCCCCATAGAGCAGGGTAAAAAAGATAAGAGGCACGGTCAGACCGGGCATAGGGGTGACGGCGTCGGAGGTGTGCATAATTCCGGTGATAATCCAAGGTTGCCGTCCCACTTCCGTAACCACCCAGCCGGATTCGACGGCAATCAATCCTAACGGAGCACAACCGACAAGACCTCGAAGAAACCCACGAGATTCCCATAAAGACTTACCGCGCCAGATTTTCCACAATCCCACCACACTGATTCCCATGAGGATAAATCCTGCCGTGATCATGATTTGAAACGCCAAATGCACCACGGCCACGGGAGGCCATTCCTGGCGTGGAAAATCCATCAATCCCGTGACCGATGCCATGGGGTCTCCATGAAGTAGGAGGCTGAGCCCATAGGGAATTTCAAGGCCATACGAAACGGTAGCGGTAGAGACATCGGGAATGCCTCCAATCCAAAATGAAGCCCCCGCCCTGGTATGAAAATGCCCTTCGAGGGCTGCCAATTTAATCGGGCTGAAGGTTGCCACTGCGCGCGCAAGTAAGTCTCCACTCAGAGGTTGGAGAATCGCCGCAATTCCCCCTGTAAAAAAAGCAATCAGGAGAGCCTGCTGATGGAAGGGATTTTCCGGTTGTCGAAGTAAGAAAAAGGCATGGATGCCGGCCACAAGAAATCCAATTGCAACAAATGCCGCCAGAATCATGTGATGCGATTCGTGAAGCCCAATGGGATTGGTAAATGTGGCAAGCGGGGCAATCTGGACGGGCTGTCCATTGAGTAGCTGAAACCCGACAGGGTGGTTCATCCATCCATTGGCTAGCACCACAAAAAATGCGGAGAGGACCCCACTCACCGCCACGATCACTCCGGCTATCAGATGTAACGTGGGAGGAATTTTATCCCATCCATACAGATAGACCCCCAAAAAAATGGCTTCCGTGAAAAATGCAAACCCTTCTAAGGAAAACAAGAGACCGATAATCGGCCCTGCCCAAGCCATAAATTTCGGCCATAGCAGTCCGAGTTCAAATGAAAGCACTGTGCCGGACACGGCGCCAATGGCAAACAGGATTGCCGTTCCCTTCGCCCATCGTTTGGCCAATTCACGGAAGATTTCGTTTCCGCTACGAATATAGCCCCATTCCGCAATGACCATTAGGAGTGGCATCGCCATGCCTGCCACGGCGAAGATAATGTGAAACCCTAGCGAAATCGCCATTAGGAGGCGCGCAGCCAGAAGGTTTTCAATCATCATCGGGTCTCCTCATCAGTATTCTTCTGAGTCGTCCCGCCAATTTCATCCTGGTCAATGATTTTTGGGAAACGCGATGTCCGATCAATCCTGGATCCAGTCAGGTAAGCGATTGTGTTGAACTCTCACTTCGAGGGCAATGGTGGGCTCGGGCTTGTTTGAGGGCATGGGCATACCATTCCAGTTCTTCAAAAAACTCTCGAGCTTTCTGATGAAACTTTTGATCAGTGGGCGTGCCATCTTCCTGAAAGGCGTCCTGGACATGGGGGATGGGGAACAAAGATGGAATACTCGACATCCCCAATTCGGCCAACATCACCCGGAGGGTCATGGCGGCACGGACTCCGCCGAACGCCCCTGCTGAATAGCACACGATGGCGGAAGGTTTTTGAAAATATTCCTCAAGAAAGTGGTCTAATACATTCGAAAGGGCAGGAGGAATGGTGTGGTTGTATTCGCCGGACACAATGATATAGGCGTCTGCCGGAATAATGAGATCAGCCACAAGTTGGAGGAGCTGAGGCGCCTCTCCAGGTTCGTACTCCTTATACATCTTATCCAAGAAGGGAAGTGGATAGAGGAGAGGATCGATGAGTGTTGCGGTATGGCCGCGCGTTTGGCAGGCGTTCAGCATAAACCGGGCAGCCTTGATGCCTTGGCGTTCAGTCCTGACCGACCCATAAATTATGGCCAAATTCAGTGGCATGGAGAAGGTACTTCTAAGCGAACGAATTTCACCGAATGCACTCTTTGGTTATGTGGATAAAAATTCATATTCTTTAAAATCATGATCTTCATTTTCGTGAGTATAGACTGTGTAATCGGCCATAAGGTGTGGACAAATCTCAAATGAGCATTCCAAAAAGGTCTATTGAGCGACGGTATGAATCAACCATAACCTACCTATCATCATCCAATGGCGGGTTCCGGGAAAAAGCCAGAATGGTAACGGTTAATTCTGGCTGACCTCCAGGTTTGAGAAGAGAGGCGATTGAGAGAACCGAAATGGGGAGAAAGTTAATGATATCTAATTGGATTGACATTTCAATGCCCCTGTATCCTGGGATGGATCAAAGGCCCGAAGACTCCCCTTTTCAGCTGGAACCGGTAGCGAACAAGAAGGATGGGGATAAGGTTCCTGCCGAACATCAATGAGTTCCCATGCCGGGACGGACATTGACGCTCCCGTGAAATATGGAAATTCTTTCCAAGATAATGAACAAACTGGGTTTTCAGCGACCATAGGTCCGACCAAAGTGATTGAGATCCAGGATAGAAATTCTGTGAAAGCGGAAGAACTGAACAAACACCGGAGCTATTCTTATGATCGGATTCTCCTGAAACACGGAATTCGCCTCTGACCGATCCCCTGAAGGTCCCCATGAAGACACCATCTATTCTTGACCGAACTGCCGCGGCATGGCTTGCCGAACGGCGGGTTAACACCGTCGGAATTGATGCTCTTTTTATTGAGGGAAACAAGAAATTGGGAAAGAGATTAATGGCATTCTTATCTAAGCGGGGATAGTGATTATTGAGGGACTCGAGTTTTCTCGAGTGAAACCCGGTGAGTATATGCG
>JACDDF010000081.1 GCA_013817135.1 Nitrospirales bacterium | reverse complement strand
GCATTACCCTATCAGGGGAAAAGACCACACCCGTTCACTTTCGTTGGCAGTAAGACGGTTTTTCGCCTCAGGGAATTCTCCTGATTTTCCGTTATTCTCCCCCCAAAATGTCCGGCTCTTAACAGACAGCGTTCCCCCTTGGTCTCCTCATTTTTCTGCCTTTTGCTTTATGGTATTTTTACTTAGCATTATATAAGTAAGAACATACACCAAATACAGCTTAAATATGTATAATTTTAAAAGCTTTATTCACATTTACGGAAGTTATTGATGTTCTAAATATTCAATTATGAGGATTTTTTAATATTGGATTAATCTTGACTTAAGCTCAAAGAGCTATATCTAACAACAAGGCATTATATTAGATATGACATGACAATCAGGAAAAAGGAGATACATATGGGACATTTCGGAATACAAAAAAAGACCCCGACCGCTGGGAAAAGTCCCATCAAGCATGAAACGGCTGATGCCAGTCCTACCACAAAAATGGTGGATCCAAGACATTCGGATACATGTACACGGTGTGGAGGGTTTATGGTCTCCCATTGGTGCATGAATGTGAACTATGATGCTGGTGGGATGGAAATTTTGACCAAACGATGCTTGCAATGCGGCGAAGTCATTGATCCCGTAATTTTGGAAAATCGCCTCAACCCTCAACGGGAGGCGATGAAGAAAAAGACTCGTCCGCTCCTCTCTAGGCCTTTAGCATCATCGACTAAAGGCAAGAGATCAGGGATGAGTTGTACTCCTATAGCTTAACTTTGAGGCATCTCACACTCCATGGTGCTTTTTGAACCACCCACGAGGAAGAGCCGGAATTTGCCTCCTGAGGATTTGAAGACTGCTTATGTTTTTTAGTCTATCCTCCCCAGGATAATCCCAGGGCGCAACCCTCCCCTCTTCCTTGTGGGTCCCATCTCACAGGAGGAGGAAAATGACATGAGCCGTTGCTGATATTCTTTCCCCCTCTTATTCCCGTTTTCCTCCAACGCCCCCCTTACATTTCTTCATGATTTCCCAAAAGGTGTGAACAATGATCATTTCTCGCGTCATTATGAGTTTTCTCCTCTTACTCCTTCCGCAAATCGCCTCCGCACATTTTGATGACTTTATGAAAGAGATCGATAAATTGTCTCTGCCCGGCGCAAAAACCCTCAGAGATGACAAAATAATCTCTGGTCTTAAAGAAGCGCTCAACGTCGGGACAGAAAATACCGTGAAACTCACTGGCAACACAGACGGCTTTTTAAAGAATGAAGCCATTAAAATCTCACTACCGGATAAAACTTCAATCCATGGACAAAGTTCTTCGACTGGCTGGATTCGGCCCTCAGGTTAATGAGGTGGTGGTCAGTATGAACCGGGCCGCTGAACAGGCCGCTCCCTTGGCCAAGCCCATATTTAAAGATGCGGTCACCAACATGGGCTTTGACGATGCCAAGAAAATTCTGGATGGAGGAAATACAGCAGCAACAGATTACTTCCAAGGTAAAACCCGTGATCAACTGGCCACCGCGTTTAAACCTGAAGTGGAGAAGACAATGAGCCAAGTCGGGGTCACCACGCAATACAAGGAATTGGTGGGACAATGTACGACCCTACCGTTTGTCCAAGTACCGGCCTTTGATTTGGACGACTATGTTGTCGGGAAAAGCTTGGATGGGCTATTTCACACTTTAGCGCAGGAGGAGCAACAAATCAGAACGAACCCCGCAGCACGCGTCACAGATTTGCTCAAGGATGTCTTTGGGAAATAAATCGCGAATTCATCATAGTCCCACATCATAGAGGTCTGAGGGGAAATGAACCAACCGATTATCGGGTTCCATCAAGATGATGTAGATGATTGGGTAGCAGATTTGGCCTGCGGACATGGGCAGCATGTTCGACATCAGCCCCCCCTGAGCCTTCGCCCATGGGTTCTGACACCAGAAGGACGTCGAGCACATCTCAAAACGATTCTCAATTGCAAAAAATGTGACGAGGAATCACCCCTTCCCTCACAAGGGGCAACCTAACCGCCATTTCCCCTAATCCATAATACTCTTCACCCCGCCAAACAAAATATTCATCGCAACCCGTGCCAAATTAAGGGTTGTGCCACATCGCTCCGTCCGCAAGATTATCACCTCCCTGGTGAGTAATTTTCAGGATGTCCCCATTTTTCACTTTGGCTTCCAAGGTGGAGATTTTCTGATTAATAGTCAACATGAGTTCATTGGCATGGAGGAAAGGCATTAACCCTTGAAAGTGATCTGGGAAATCCTCTAGCAATTGGCCGATAGTGGTGGGGCTCTCTAACGAAATTTCCACTTCAGGGTCTTCAACCGCTTCACGAAGTGAAAGGCCAAATATCAAAATTTTTACCATTCGATGTCCCTCGTCCAAAAAAACATTCCGATCCCAATTCCCACTATAACAACGTTATCTCGCCGAAGGACACACCTGAGACTCAAATTCCCATCCCCTTTATTTCTTCCGGGAATGCTCCCGCATGACCTGCGCAATATGCTTGACCTCTGCTATCCCACGGAGTCCATTTTTCAACTGAATCATGCATGCAGGGCAACTCGTCGCCACCACTTGAGCCCCGCTTTCTTGAATGGCTCGCTTCTTACGCTGGAAAATTTTCTGAGAGGTTTCATAATTCTTGACCATATACGTACCCGCTCCGCCCGCGCATCGATCGGCATCCTGCATTTCGACAAATTCAAGGTCAGCCACAGAGGCTAGCAGATCTCGAGGGGCCTGGGACACACCGGCGGCGCGAAGATGGCAGGAAGAATGGTAGGTCACTTTCGTCGACTTTCCATCGGCCGGTGTCGGAGTTTGGCGGGTATTGTCTGCCACCATTCCCTTTTCAACAAGAAATTCAGAGATATGCTTCACTCGTTTGCGTAAATCAATGGCTGCGGCTTCCTCCGGCTCCCCCTGAAACAGCGTGGCATAATCTTTCAGGCTTAACGTACAAGAAGCACAACTGGTGATCACGGTGGCATACGACGCCAGGTGAGCCAGATTTTCTCGCGCGCCTTCTTTTACCAGATCACGCAACCCGTAGGTTTCAATCGGCGTCCCCGAACATCGTTGTGGAGGAAGAGCGACCTTCGCACCGTAATCGCCTAAAAGCCCGATCACGGCATCCCCCACTCCATCCTCAAAATAGTTGGCCGCACACCCATGAAAATAAGCAACTGATGCCTGTCGAAGATGTTCGGAATGACACAGTTCAGGATACCGATCACGCAAATGCCGTTTGGCAAATGTCGGCAGGACCATATCTCGGGGAATCTTTGCCGTGGCAGCCAACTTTCGCAACAACGGGCGAGTCACCTTTTCCAACATGCCTCGAATAACCGGACGGTCCCAAAAAGACTGGGTCCATGCCATGAGCTTCAGCAGGGGATGAAAAAGCCATTGACGGGCATGGAGGGCAAAGACCCAACCGGCCAGCCGGTTGGGATGTTCCGCCCGTCGCTGAAGAATCAGTTCGGACACATCGACCCCGGCCGGACAAATGGTCCGGCAGGACTTGCAATTCAAACAGGCATCGACCACCCGTTCGGATTGAAGATACGAGTAATCCGAAGCCGTCACAATCTCGAACCACCCGCGGGCACTCATATCTTCAGACTGAAACACATCATACACCGGACACACGGAATTACATTTGGCGCAAGTTGCACAGGGCTTGCCCATGCGCTCCAGATCAATATGTTCCGTAAACGAGGCTTCACTGATTTTCACACCAGGATTCATCATCCCCTGCGGATCGAACGCCTGCTTCACTCGAACAAAAATTTGATACACCTCTTCGCCATACATCAAGCGAACCGTCTCGGCGCGGATACGCCCGTCTCCATGCTCTCCACAAATTGATCCATCAAACCGGTCTAAGACCGTCTGGTGAATCTCCCGGTGGGCCTCGACCATGGCCTCAACATCATGTTGATTGTGCAAATCAAGCAGCGGAACAATATGCGCATTGCCATTTCCCACAGGTCCAAAGATGGCGACCGACACCGATCGTCGTCCAAAATACTCTTCCAAATACCGGATCAACTCTCCGGTGCGTGAGGCCTGCACCACGACATCATCGACAAAATTGATGGGTTTTTTTTGAGGATCAAATCGATAGAGCATTGGAAACAACGCCTTGCGGGCCTTCCACAATTCCCCTTGCTGGGCTGGATCCGACGCCAGCCTCACCTCCCCGGTGAGTGGAAACCTTCGGCACATCTCCAGCAACCGATGACGACGATCTGCGCCTTTGCCTTCATCAAATTCAATGAGCAGCGTGGCCGCCGCATCTGATGGAATGCCATAGCGATCTCGCCCGATCAAATCCAACGAATTTCCATCCATCACCTCCAACGCATTGGGGGCCAACTCCAATAAGTGGGGAACCGATTCGCCCATACCCTCCAGGTGTCGGAAATGGATGAGACCCGTCACGGTGTTATCAGGTCGTTTAACCAACTTGACTCTTGCTTCACTAATAATGCCAAGCGTTCCCTCGCTACCGATAAATAATTTGGGAACGTCAAATACCCCTCGCTCCAGTCCATCGACCACATCAAAGACGTTATAGCCGGAACTGTTTTTACTCACCTTCGGACGCCTGGCGCGGATCAATGCTTGATCCTCTTGAATCATGGTCCACACCGCCTTTAAGGATACATACCCTTTCAACAACGAGGTATGAACCGGTCCTCCAATTTCAACGGACTGAGCATCAAGCCAACCCTCAGTGAGCAGCCTAACCCGAAGAGTATGAACGTTGTCCTTGACCGATCCATAGCGAAGCGTATGCGGACCAGCGGAATTGTTGCCGAGCATGCCTCCTAATTTGCACATATCCCCGCTTGAAGGGTCAGGGCCATACATCAACCCCACAGGTGCCAACTGCTTATTGAATTCGGATAGCACCAGGCCTGGTTGTACTCGCGCCCACTGCTCGTCTCGATTCACCTCAAGCAAGCGATTCATTCTGGAGATATCCACGATAATGCCGGCTCCGATGGCTGATCCGGTCAGGTTCGTTCCGGCTGCCCGTGGAGTCAGAGGCACTCCAGTCTTGACGGCATATTCCATCACGGCATCAATGTCATCTTCTGTTTCAGGAAGCACAACCACTTGGGGGGGAATTTTGTAAATACTGGCATCGACGGAATAGGCTTTCAGCGTGGCCCAATCCCACCGAACTTTATCCTGCCCCAATCTTTTGGCTAAATCGGAGCCCAGGGAAGATTTCTTTTCAGGTAGCAACAAGGTCATAGGAACTCTTTCTGCTTCCTACGCGGATCGCGCACAACCCTTGTCAGAGAGAAAACAGGAAGGAAAACAAACAGACCAGCAGAACGCGTGGACTCACAGTCGATTTAGGCGGAAAGATCCGTGACCCGGGACTCTCCCTCATTTTCCTCTGGTGCAAAGGGAAGCTCCATGGGGAATTGTTCAGGGTTACCCAACTCTTTGAGTTCTTTCAGTGGAGGCAAATCTCGTAAGTCCCGCAGACCAAACCGTTGAAGAAACTGCTTGCCCGTTCCATACAAAATCGGTCGACCGGGGATATCCTGCCGTCCGACGATCCGAATTAACTTCTGATCCAGGAGGGTCCGCAATACTCCGGAGGTTTCTACGCCTCGAATTTTTTCAATATCTGCTCTGGTAATGGGCTGTTTATAACTCACAATGGCCAGTGCTTCCAGTGCCGATCGGGAAACCTTGGCTGCCGGTTTGGCCTTGCTGGTCAATCGCTTGATATACAGACTCTGCTCAGGTCGCGTCACCATGACATACCCGCCAGCCACTTCAAAAATCTGCAAGCCACGCCCAGCCGCCTCATACTCCGCTTGAAGATATTCCATCGCAGCTTTAACAGCCGATTTAGGCACTCCTTCGAGGACCAGAGCCAGTTTTTCAAGACTCAGAGGATCATGCGAAACAAAAAGCAGGGCTTCAAACGCACCTTTGAGTTCATCAAGGTCTAACGCGATCTCCTCGTCTACGTTCTCGGAAACCGTGACCTCTTCTTCGTCACAACTCTCCTCTGAGGCCTCACAGGGAGCAAGGTCATCCTCCACCCCGGCATCGAGAGTATCTGAAGCTTGGTGTCCATTGGTGAGTGCGTCCATCATTTTATAGAGTCCTCCCCTGCGGACTGAACCCGCTTATCCCACACTGCCACATACACAAATCTCCCAGGCTATTCCTAAGTCCCTCCATGCGTCCTCCAATTAATACCCGGCTCATGCGTGTCACCCCTGCTCCGCAGGAAGACTTCCGGTAGAATCAGGTCCTCCAGCTGGCACAAACCGCCTGGTCACCTGGATGGGACCAAACCATTCTCCTTGAAACAAACGAACCAGGTTCATCCTGACCAGCTCCAACAAAGCCAGAAATGTGACAATGACCAGTGGCTTGGACCAATGGTGTTCAAATAACTCTTCAAAAGGAACCGTCGACTCCCCTTCCAACCGCTCCAATATGCCTTGAATACGGTCCTGAACCGTCCAGGTTTCCCTGGACAACTCGACGATTGTATCGGTTGGGGCTCGATCCAGTACATCCTGGAAGGCACTCAGAAGATCAAATAACTGGAGATCTTCTGTAGCCATATCCTCCTCTTCGACCCCTGACTCTGCGGACAAGGGGAGAGGATCCCGACTAAAGGACTCTCGCCAAAGTCGTTCGCGGACAACCAGGGTCCCGGCCGCCTCCTTAAAACGCTCATATTCGACCAATTGCCGGACCAATTCTGCGCGAGGATCGAGACCTTCCTCATCCTCCGTCTCCGGTTTTTCCTCTTTGGGAAGGAGCATCCGGGATTTGATATAGAGAAGGGTGGCTGCCATGACCAGAAATTCACCAGCCAGCGACAGGTTCAACGTCTTCATCATGGACAAATACTCCAAATATTGCCGAGCAATCAGCGCAATCGGGATATCATAAATGTTGATCTGGTGTTTCCGAATCAGATGGAGGAGCAAATCCATGGGGCCGGTAAAGGCCTCAAGTTTAACCTGATAGGCATCATCATCTTCAAGGTCAGAAACAATCAGGGAGGGGACGGATTCCAATCAAGAGCCTTTCGACTGGGTTCCACAGTGCGGATATTTGAAATGGTATACCATCTTTTGTGTAAAGCCGCAATATCCTAACCAAATATAGTGGTTGAGACTTATTTCAAGCAGACTTCTTCCCTTTTGAAAACCAGAGGTAACAGAGCACCAAAATGACCAACCCCAAAAAGATCCCGACCTGACCATATGGGGTCCTGCCATTTTGAACCGACGCCACATCAAGCGGGAGGTTACTCCCGCTTAATTCCGGCAGGGTGCGGAACTCTACCCCTGAAAAATCATGCGTTCCGTCAAACCTGGCGTTCGAAAAATCGACCACTGTGTGAAATCGAGCATTGGCAAATGTCACCGACTCTCGAAATTCGGTAAACCGGAAATAGATTTCATGAACAGCCGAGATGGCTGAAAAATCGGCAGCGCCTTTGAACACCGACCCTGAAAAGCCTGTCCCACTGGCAAACGTCGATCGGGAAAAATCTGCCGCCTGTTGAAACTCAACTTCTAAAAATTCAGCAACTCCGGTAAAGTGGGCATCCGCAAAGATGACTCGATCACGAAATTGAGCCTGGTGAAAACGGGAATGTGTCCCAAAAGTGACGTGAGAGAAATCCACGCCTTGGGCAAATTGAGATCCAATAAAAAACCCCTCAAAATCCACTCGCGCGTTTGAAAATCTTACCGGTCCTACAAACACGGTCTTAGAAAGATCAATTGATTGCTGGAAGACGGTTCCAGTGAAATCTACCGGCCCCAACATCAGGAG
>JACDDF010000080.1 GCA_013817135.1 Nitrospirales bacterium | reverse complement strand
GGAGAATCCCTATCTGAGCATGGATCCCGACCGCAAAACGCTCACGTCTCGATACCGCGAGATCGCTATGGCTATGACGCATGCTTGAGGGGAGAGCTGTATGCGCTGAGAGGCGCACGTATGGTTACGGGGAGGAGAAGCAGGGAAATAGCGGATGACTACGCCCTGCTTCTTACTCTACCCCGATCCAATAATGCGGTTCTCTTACTTGGATGAGAGCGGTGGGGTGAGAACTTTGCGGATATTTCTCTGGAGTTTTTCTATTTCCTAGCTAGAAATCTCACCACATATTCTTTTCCCATAGGACAATCGAAGGCAAATGGGGTGCCAATTGCACTTCATCGTGAAGAAATCCTGCTACCAACTTCAGGGGTTTTAGGTCGCGTATGCGTTATTGAGAATTCTTGGAGTCAGGGGCTGAAAGGTCTGAATCTTCTTGAACAATATGCAACTCGGTTAAGCGGCGATAAAAGGTGGAACGGCTCATACCGACAAGTTTGGCGAGAAAGTTACACGGTTGAAGTTTTCAAAGGCTAGCCAAAACATCGTAACTCTCTATAGAAAGAACGTGAGGAATGAAACTACGATATAGGGGAATGGGGAGAAGAAGTTCAGGAAAGGGAGGAACTTAAATTGGTTTTTTCACTAATCTTTTTCCGGTTCGGCATTCCCATGTTTATGCGTGACTCGATCTTCGTCAAACATATCCGCCATTTCTTGAGCCATCACATCATTATCATGAGGGAGAGATACAACGGACAATTCTTTTTTTATTTTTTTGGGAGAGTCGGCCTTGGGATCTTTGGCCTCGGCTGTTTCAGAATCGTTGGGTTCTTCAGATGTATTTTTGTGATCCATGATGACAATCTCCTCTACGATGATTACTCAAACGATTCCAAATGTGACTGCTCAGGGAACTTGAGTTGACAACCGGGACAGGTGACAAAATAGACGGATTCACGAACCGAGAGCACGGCCCTAAAGTCCAGAGACACCCCGCGATGTCGACAGGCTTGACATGGAATTTCTTTAAGATGATAGGGAATATCCGGCTGTGTTTGTACATAAAACTCCATATCCGTATAAACGGGAAACATATAGTGGCACCCTATGCAAATCGCTTTCCATTCCCCATCTTCCGTTGCCGTCCTGGAGTCAATTCCAAAACGGTTGGCCTTGCAAATTGGGCACTTCACTTCTCCTAACCGTTCTTCAACCTGCTTGATACTTAATTGTGTCATGGTTCTTCCTTATCCACGCTATTGAGCAAGTCTCGTTTAAAGTATAGGCTTCTTCCCAGAGATCCCGCAACCAAACACTCCAGATCCTCTTCACAGGACAGGCTTCCCGTTCAGAGCTTAGCTCAATCCCATCTGATCACACTTGAGCCGGAGTTTATTGGCTTGACCAAATAGATACCTCACCCAAATGAACATGGCGATACCCAGTGCCACTTCTAATCTGATACAACCTTCCATACCAATAAGGAAGAACTGACCCACGTGCGCTCAACCTTTTTAGTTTTCCTGCGTAACCTTCTATGCCCGAGCTCCCTGAAGTCGAAGTTATCCTCAACCATCTGAACCGGCATGTCCTGGGTGGGACCATTGAATCGCTCACCATACACCGTTCGGATATTGTGCGCACTGGACATGACTTCATTCCCTGGTTTCAGCGCTCCACGATCACCAATATCGCCAGGAAAGGCAAATGTGTGATTTTTACCTGCCATCGAGCCAACGAAACCCGGTATCTGCTATCAGAACAGGGAATGACCGGACTCTGGTTTTTCAATCCTGCCTTGGCCTCAACCCCTCAACACATCCATTGCCGCATCGAAATTTCCGGAGCGATGGCCTCTGAGCTGCATTACTGGAATCCCCGACGGTTTGGCAGGCTCTGGCTGTTCGCCCCAGCGGAATTGGAAGCCTTCATGCATCGCCGATTCGGCTTTGACGCCATGGATATAGGGGCCCAACCCTTTATCGAGCTCATTCAAAGCTGTCGAGGCAGGCTAAAACCCTTTCTTCTCGATCAACATCGCCTCGCCGGAATTGGAAATATTTACGCTAATGAAATTCTATTTCGCGCCGGAGTGCACCCCCAGGCTCATGGCTATCGGCTGGGCGTCTCAACCTGTCAACGGCTCTATGACACCATGCACACCGTATTACAGGAAGCCATTCGTGCTGGAGGGTCTTCCATTAGAGACTTTCGTGCTCCGGATGGATCACAGGGACACTTTCAGGAAGCGCATCAGGTATACCAGAAGGCAGGATTGCCATGTTCGCATGGGTGTCCAACCCTCATCACGCGCATGCAAAGTGAGCGCAGCTCTTTTTATTGTTCGACCTGCCAAAAGAGACGGTAATCTCCCATTTCGTTCCTTGAGCCAAGCTCTAACCTTTGCTAGAATCAGTATATGAGTGTCATCGTGGCTAACAGGAGGTGAATCGAATCCTACGTGCGAAAATTTAAACTACGAGAAGGGGTCGATTTAGCCAATCTTTTCGGCCCGCACGATCTGCACCTCAAAATGATTGAAGGGGAACTCCAGGTCCGAATGGCGGCCCGAGGCGATGAGATCACCCTTCATGGTCAACCAGAGTCAGTTCTGCGGGCCGAACATATTTTGCGGGAATTAGCCGATTGGACCCGAACCTATTATGAACTGAAACCTGACGATATTTCACGAG
Source organism: Nitrospirales bacterium (assembly GCA_013817135.1). Taxonomy (GTDB): domain Bacteria; phylum Nitrospirota; class Nitrospiria; order Nitrospirales; family UBA8639; genus Nitrospira_E. Next base: position 5,165 of record JACDDF010000080.1, on the reverse strand, counting down.
CCATTCTCGCGACAGAAGAAAAGCGTGACACTCCACTTAAACCCTATACCGTTTCGGCAAGCGCGCTTCCGACAAAAAAAGGAACCGTCAACCCGAAAACTCCCAATCAGCAGGCCTATCTCGAAGCGATTAATCAATCAGATCTCGTCATAGCCATTGGACCGGCCGGGACAGGGAAAACCTATCTGGCCATGGCCATGGCGCTGGCAGCGCTCACGCATAAACAGGTCAGTCGCATCATCCTCGCACGGCCCGCCGTGGAAGCAGGGGAACATCTCGGCTTTCTCCCAGGAGACCTATTTGCCAAAGTGCACCCCTATTTACGGCCCCTATACGATGCGTTGTACAACATGATGGACATTGATCGGGCCAATCGGCTCCTCGAACGTGGTGAAATTGAAATCGCTCCCCTGGCGTTCATGCGGGGACGAACGCTCGACGATGCCTTTGTCATCCTGGATGAAGCCCAAAACGCCACCACCGAACAAATGAAAATGTTTTTGACCAGGCTCGGACTCAATTCCAAGGCCATTGTGACGGGAGATATCACCCAAATCGATCTCCCCGATTCACAGAAATCCGGATTGGCCCAGATTGCTGACATTCTCCTCAATATAGACGGAATACAATTTGTATATTTTTCCGAACAAGATGTGGTCCGACATCGGTTGGTCAAAGAAATTATCAAAGCCTACGATCGGTTTGAACACCAACTGCCCAACAACAGCCCGCACAAAAGATCTACCGGCCTTTCGACCGCATCTCCTAAAAATCATTCAAAATCGGACACCAACGGCCAGGGGCCAACGCGGTAATCTCCGATGGCTGTGTGGCTTCGTTCTCACCTCCGTCGAGTATCCGTTCGCCCCACGACAGTTCGCCGACTGACGCAAGCCGTGTTACAACAGGCAGGGTATCCTTCGGCCAATCTGAGTCTCACCTTCGTCGGCAAGACTCGCATGCAGAAACTTAACCGGACTTACCGACAGCGGGACTATGCGACCGATGTGCTAGCCTTCCCCATGCAGGATGTCTTACAGTCGTCACTGGCATTCGTGGGAGATGTCGTAATTTGTATTCCCGTGGCCCTTGCTCAAGCTGCACGATTTGACAACACGGCCGATGAAGAAATCCTGCGTTTACTCATCCATGGCACCCTTCACCTCCTGGGGTATGACCATGAAACGACGGAACGGGAAGCCAAACGGATGAAGCGAAAAGAGCACACAATTTTCCGTCGTCTTTCACCTGTTCCCCGTATTCTCGCATAACAAAGGCCAGGGATCACTCAATTGCCGTGATATTCGGGTACCTAAACTATGAAATGGGTTGAACGTCTTCAGAACGGATTAGCAAAAACACGCCAGTCCGTGCAAAAGTCATTGCGTCGCCTGGGGCGGGGCCACCTGGATCCCGTCGCCCTGGAAGATGTCGAAGCCAGTCTCCTGGAAGCCGATGTCGGCATACACACCGTCGAGCGATTTCTTGAGATGCTTAAAGATAAAACACGGGTGTTCAGTGGGACCGATCCGACAGCGGTCCTCCATACTCTCCTCATGGATATTCTTCGTAAGGGCGAGACCGAACCGCTGGAACAACTCATTCGACGCGGCCCTCGTCCCTTTATTATCTTAACAATAGGCATCAACGGTGTCGGGAAAACCACGACCATTGCCAAACTCGGGCATCGGTTGAAACAACAAGGGTTTCACACACTCTTTGTCGCCGGCGACACCTTCCGGGCTGCTGCGATTGAACAATTAGATATTTGGGGGAAGCGCACAGGCATCGAGGTGATCAAGCAGAAGCAGGGCTCCGATCCTGCAGCCGTGGTGTTTGATGGCATGGTCGCCGCGAAAGCTCGAAATGTGGACGTAGTCCTTATCGATACCGCCGGACGGTTGCACACCAAAATCAATTTGATGGATGAATTGAAAAAGATCAAACGCATCATTGCGCGGGAAATGCCCGGCGCCCCCCACGAAACTCTTCTCGTCCTGGATGGCACGCTGGGGCAGAATGCCATTGCACAAGCCCGACAATTTCATGAGTCACTCGGCGTCACCGGATTAGCCTTGACCAAACTGGATGGAACCTCCAAAGGCGGAGTGGTCGTGGCGATCGTCGACGAACTCAATCTTCCCATTCGTTTGATAGGTGTGGGGGAAGGAGAAGCGGATCTCCAGGATTTTAAGGCTTCGGCGTTTGTCGAGGCCTTACTCCCAACGGAACCCCCCCTAGCCTAAAACAGTACAACCTTCTTCCTCCCCAAACATTCTGCCGGAGAAAGAAACTGTATTCGGAAATTGAGCAAGGAAATTATCTTGTGAGTTTCAGTCACCCAATCTTTCCTTCAGTAATACAAGTCCCATCATTTGTTCTGGGATTGGCATTGCTGTGCCTGACGATGGCGAATCCACTTCAAGCCAAGACATTGACGCCTATTCACCATGAATTACATGTTGAACTGAACCCTGACACCCATGCCATCACCGGATTGGACACCATCAATATTCCACCATCCTATTGGGCCAACTCATCCGTCTCATTCATCCTGCATCCTCAGCTCATGATCGATCGGGTCGAATTCAACAACAAAATGCTTCCAATCCCCCACCCCTCGGAAGCCGCGACTCTGCAACCGCCGTCAACACGTCGGGTTATAGAAATTCCCTTACCTCCCCTTGACGAGCCAGACCAACCCGCGGTCCTCACACTGACGTACCATGGACAGATTGATGATTCTCCAAAAGCCTCCGGTGGACTTCGCTTTGTCAAACCGGATGACACTAACGGACATATTGGACCCAACGGCGTGTATTTGACGTATGAAACATTCTGGTATCCCACATGGGAACAGACCCTCTCGACCTATAATCTCACTCTCAGCCTTCCTTCAGACTGGGAAGCGATCACCCAAGGCCGGGAAGTTGCCAATGCCGTCACTGACGGGCGCCGAACCACCCAATGGACGGTGAACCTTCCGAGTGAAGCGCTGACATTGGCTGCCAATCATTTTGTGGTGCATAAGCAGGAATGGAAAGGCATTCACCTCGCCACGTACCTCTACCCGGAAGACGCGCACCTGGCTCCGCAATATATAGAAGCGACTATCGACTACCTTCAAATGTATACCGATCTCTTGGGTCCGTACCCGTTTACAAAATTCGCCGTCGTGGAAAATTTTTTCCCAAGCGGACTTGGACTCCCCTCCTTCACCCTCTTAGGTGAAGGGGTCATTCGGCGCGGATATACCCAACCCTATTCTCTAGGCCATGAAATCGTCCATTCCTGGTTCGGAAATTCCGTCTTCAATGACTTTGCTCAAGGCAATTGGGTGGAAGGGCTCACCACCTATCTCTCCAATTACTATTATGACGAGGCCAAGGGCCATCAGCAGGAGGCCTTCAACACCAGACGGCGGATGGTCTACGAATATAATCTGTATGCGGAGCCGGACAAGGAATATCCGGTGCGGGCATTCCACCACAAAGAAACCAGGCTGGATAATGCCATTGGCTACCAAAAAACCGCCATGGCGTTTCACATGCTCAGACTGGAAATGGGGGACACGGCATTTTTCAAGGGGGTTCGCCGGATTATTCAGGAAGGGACGGGAACCTATCTGAAGTGGAACGATCTTCTCCGAATCTTTTCAAGGGCGGCTGAAAGAGACCTTGTTTGGTTTTTCCAACAATGGATTGATCAACCTGGCGCACCAAGCCTTGATATCCAGAATATCCTCGTTCAGGAAGATCCCACGCAACAGGGACAGTTCACGATGACCGGAACAATCCTGCAGACGGAACCCATATTCACCATCAGGCTTCCCCTCCACCTCGATCTCCAAGGAGGACTCATACATGACACCGTCCTCAACGTGGATCGGGCCGCACAACCTTTCACGCTGCATCTCCCGGCGAGTCCGATGACACTCGCCATTGATCCCGATTACCACCTTCTGCTCCGCCTTCAACGTGCACAAATTCCGCCCATGTTGAATAGGTGGGAAACCGACACCCGTCGAATTCTCATCAGACCTCAGACCATGACAACGGATGAGGCTCAAAGCCTGGAAACGCTGCTTCAACGTCTTGAAGGACAACCCGAGATCGAGACAATCCAATCTGATGATCCGGTCATTTCTGAATCGGCCTCATACCTGGTCATCGGACCCTCTGCCCGTCGTCTCCTGGAATCCGATTCCTTCAATCGTTGTGAAAAAGGCATGGAAATCCAGCCTGGATACATCTCCATTGAGGATCAGACATTCGAAGGCCCGGAAATGGCCTTCCTGATTTCTTGCCCCCATCCTCGGGATGCAAACCATACCGTCACATTCTTTTTCGGATCGTCTCCTGAAGCAGTCAAACCCGTATCACGGCTGTTGTTTTTTTACGGGTGGGATAGCTATCTGGTCTTTAAGCAAGGAAAAGTGATTGCCCGTGGGATGTTTCAACCCGTACACTCTGCACACGAGATTTTTCGCCATTCACCGTGAGGTTTATGAATGCGTACGACCTTTTCTGGCCATCCATCCAAGACATCGATACAAAGCATGCTCCTGTTAAGCCTGCTGTCCTTATTGCTGTTGTGGAATACGGCCCTGGCTGGTGAACTCTCCGCCATTCCGGATCAACCGGAACCTCATTTGGCCAATATCCGGCAGCTCACGTTTTCGGGAAAAAATGCCGAAGCCTATTTTTCAGATGAGGGTAACCGGTTGGTGTATCAATCAACCCTGGAACCCGATGGCAAGACGCTCAGGTCCTGCTATCAAATCTATATCATGGACCTCGATGGCACGAATGTCCGGCGAGTCAGCCTCGGCCTGGGCGGCACCACGTGCGGATACTTTTTCCCCGGTGGCCGGCGTGTCCTCTTTTCCTCCACGCATATCATGAGTCAATTTTGTCCACCTGTCCCCGACAGGACCGAACGCTACCGGTGGGCCCTTGATGATTATGACATCTTCTCCATGAACATCGGCGGCCGGGACGTACAACGGTTGACCTCCGCCCAAGGGTACGATGCCGAAGCCACCATTTCTCCAGATGGAAAAACCATTGTCTTCACCTCCATACGTGATGGAGATTTGGATGTGTACACGATGGATATCGATGGAAAGAATCTGAAACGGCTGACGCAGGAAGTCGGGTATGATG
>JACDDF010000079.1 GCA_013817135.1 Nitrospirales bacterium | reverse complement strand
TTCTCAGCGTAAGATCAATCATTCAACTACATAGTGACGTAATAACTCGGGCATGGGTTAGTCACCCATGCCCGAGTCGTCAGAGCCGGAAATCATGGAACACCAACATCAAGCCACGACAAAGGCCCGAGAACTTCCGATGGCCCGCAGTATGTGCTGGCACTGCCAATCCGAAGTTACGGGAGAATATCTCTGTGGCCAATGTGTCAAAGTTCAGCCGCTTTCGAAAGATTTGGATTATTTTTCCTGCTTTCAACTCCCGCGTCTGTTGAACATTGATGAACAACAATTAGAGCAGACCTTTTATGAATTAAGTCGTACTTTTCATCCGGATTTTTATTCCACAAAAGATGAATCAGAGAAAGCCATTAGTTTGGGAAATTCGGCGTTTTTGAATACCGGCTATCGAATACTCAAAGATCCTATTCAACGGGCCGAATATTTGATCCGCTTAGAGGCTGGGGCGGTGAAAGATATTCGATCGAATCCTCCAGCCGATCTGTTTGAAGAGGTTCTTGAACTGCAGGAGGATTTGGAAACTTTCCGCCATTTGGCCCCCAACGGTGCGTCATCGGAACTTGAGGCGCTTCGGAAAAAACTCCAAGATAAACGGGAACGTCTGGAGAAACGCCAAGCCGAAATGGAAGAATCCCTGCAGAGTAAGTTCACAGAATGGGATCAGTTGCAGGGGGATACCTTTGATTCGAGCCAAACTCGTGAAAAGAAAAATACTCTTTTGCGTGGTATGCAGGAAATTCTCTCTAATCGAACATACGTGCGGAATATGGTTAACGATTTGTTGGAAACGACGGGCTAATCGTCATCATTAAAAAGGAATATGTTGTGAGTCGCATTGTTGGCATCGATTTAGGAACGACAAACTCACTAGTTGCCTTTATGGATCAAGAAGGGCCTCATGTCATTCCAGGTCCGGACGGGCAGACCAAAGTCCCTTCCATCGTGGGGTTAACGGATAATGGGATGATCGTGGGAGAGCCCGCAAAGGCCCATTTGATTCGTGACCCTTCCCGTACTATTTATTCCGTGAAGCGGTTCATGGGGAAGGGGTTAGACGATGTGAAGGATGAGTTAAAGTATTTTCCCTATCAGCTTCATGAAAAAAACGGGGTGATTCGCATTGAGATTGGAGATAAAACCTATTCTCCGCCTCAAGTGTCTGCCATGATTCTGAAGGAATTAAAACGGCGAGCCGAGGAATATTTAAAAGAAGACATCTCCAAGGCCGTGATCACGGTTCCTGCGTATTTCAATGATAGTCAACGACAAGCCACTAAAGATGCCGGACTGATTGCCGGGTTGGAGGTCTTGCGCATTATTAATGAGCCGACAGCCGCTTCGCTGGCGTATGGCCTGCAGCAAAAAACACAAGGTCTGATCGCGATCTATGACTTAGGCGGAGGGACGTTCGATCTCTCTATCCTCAAATTAAAGGACGGGATCTTTGAAGTCCTGGCCACGAATGGGGATACTCATTTAGGGGGAGATGATTTCGATCAACGGCTCGTTGATGTCATGGTTGATGAAATTTTAAAAACTCAGGGCTTGAAGATTGGCGAGTCTCCCGATTTGATGCAAACCGTCCGGCTGGAGGCGGAACGCGTTAAAGTTCGGCTGTCTGATGAAACGCAAACGAAGGCTGTAATAGAGCTTCCCGATGGGAAATATGAAAAGACGTGGACGCGGGAGGACATGGAAACGTTAACCATGGATTTGGTGGAACGTACTCTTGCACCCTGTCGAAGTGCGCTCAAAGACGCTGGATTACATGCTAATCAAATTGATGAAGTGGTCCTGGTCGGCGGGAATACTCGCATGCCGCTGGTCTGGCGAAAAGTGGAAGAACTTTTTGACAAAAAGCCTCACTCTGAACTTAACCCTGACGAGGTCGTCGCGTTGGGGGCGGCTGTGCAAGCGGATATTTTAGGGGGGCATACCACGGATCTGTTGTTACTGGACGTTACTCCCTTGTCATTGGGAATCGAAACGATGGGTGGGGTCATGAGTGCCCTGATCCGTCGAAATACCACGATTCCAACCAGTGCCAAGGAAATGTTTACCACCTATGTCGATGGGCAAACCTCGGTGGATATTCACATACTCCAGGGAGAACGGGAATTGGTCAGGGATAATCGAAGTCTGGCCCGCTTCCAATTAAAGCTTCCACCTTTGCCTGCAGGGGTGCCTCGCGTGGAAGTCAATTTTCTCATTGATGCCAATGGGATCCTACACGTGACGGCCAGAGATATCCGGACAGGTGAGGCTCAGTCGGTTCAGGTGAAGCCCTCTCATGGACTGACCGACGACGAGGTGGAAGGTATGATTCGGGATTCTTTCCAATTTGCCACAGAAGACATCAAAGCCCGTCAGATTATTGAAGCACGAAACGAAGCCAATGCGATCATTGTGGCGACGGAAAAAGCTCTGGTGCGCGGAACAAGTTTAATCAGCGGCAAGGAAATGGAAGGCATTCGCAAAATTCTGCAGCAGCTTGGTGAAATCACAGAAGGTGATGATCATCGTTTGATCCGGACAAAAATTTCTGAAGTTGAAAAAGTGACTCACCATTTGGCCGAAGTGTTAATGGATGCCACGTTAAAAGAAGCGCTTCAAAGTAAAAAATTATCTGATGTCACCAAATAATTTGTCGAAATGCCCGGCCTGGATTTCAAGAATGAGCAGATTCCATTAACCCAAGGGAAAGAAAGCTATGACTCAGAAATTCATGTGGAGTGATACCGAAGATATTGCCATTCGGCTGCAGGAAGAGCATCCCGACCTTGATCCGTTAACAGTCAGGTTTACTGATTTACATGAATGGGTCGTGGCCCTGCCTGAATTTAAGGACGATCCCAAAACGTCAAATGAAAAAAAGCTGGAGGCCATCCAAATGGCCTGGTATGAAGAGTATCAGGACGCTAAGTCCTGAGAGTGCGAAATACTTTGCATTCGGCCTGCCGAAAAGTTCTATCAAAATGGGGAAAGCTGGTTGGTGGAGTCAGAGTTCAGCCGGTCGAACTCAAAAAAATCCATAGGGTTCGCTTTCTGAGGAGCCGCTTTTCCTGGTTCCGTTCCTTTACGAAAAACTTCCGTACTAACGTTTCGACTGTTCTTGGATGGCAAATCACCAGTCGTGGTGTCGATCTGTGCGAATTGAATATCACTAGGGATGGGAAAGGTCATAACTGGTGAGTTGAGAAGCGCTTGATCCACGAACCGGGTCCAAATTGGAAGGGCCGCATGTGCTCCGGATTCCAATCTGCCGAGTGTCCGAACTCCATCAAATCCCACCCATACTCCTGTCGCCAAATTCGGAGCATACCCGACAAACCATGCATCGTTATAACTATTGGTGGTTCCAGTTTTCCCTGCCAATGGCCGGCCAATAGATTTGGCGAGTCTTCCGGTTCCGCTTTGAATGACATCCATGAGCATATTGGTGATCAAGTAGGCGTTTTCCTTGGTCATTGCTTGTCGAGGTTCGAACAGATGCTGTTCCAAGATCTCGCCGTTGAGGTTCTTTGCATGCGTAATCAGGTAAGGTTCAAGCCACAATCCCTGATCTGCGAAGACGCCATATGCGGAGGTGATTTCTTGGAGGGTCACGCTGGAAGATCCTAAGGCCAAGGAGAGGTCCTGGCTGAGCGGGCTTCGAATTCCCAGATTGCTGGCGATATTGACGACTTCGGGAACTCCAATTTGTTCAAGCAATCTCACGGTTGCGGCGTTGCGAGAATGGCGCAGCGCTTCACGTAGGGTAATTGTCCCAAAAAAGCGTTTTTCATAATTTTCTGGTTTCCATACCCGGTCTAAATCCTCGTCTTCATACACCACGGGGGCATCAAGAATTAGGGTTGCCGGTGTCAGGCCTTGTTGGAGTGCCGAAGCATAAATGAGTGGCTTGAATGCTGAACCGGGTTGTCGACGGGCAATCACTGCACGATTAAACTGACTCCGAGTAAAATCATACCCTCCCACCATGGCTTGAACAGCACCAGTCCTGGGATCCAAGGCGATAAGGGCGCCTTCCACTATTGGAGTTTGCTCTAAGACAAATTCTCCTGACTCGACAGTGCCTTTTTTGGGGGCGACTTCAATAATGTCCCCCACCTTCAGAAGCTGGAGAGGTGAGGCCTTATCACGGACGACCGCCGATCCGACGTCCTCGGTTTTCTCCAATCGCCGCTGGGCCCAGCGCATATCCTCCAAAAGAATAGAGCCTTTATAGGTATTTCCAATCAGGATTTGAGCCGATTGTTTGGTCACGTTGGTGACGAGCGCACGGTAGAGGCCATGGACAAAGGCCGCCTTTGGGTTCTGTAGTTCCGGGAAGGTATCGGGAGGTGTGTAATCTTTGGTAAAGGCAATATGTTCAATCGGTCCGCGCCAGCCTTGCCGTTTATCTAATTGACGGAGCCCTGTACGAACCGCTTCTTCCGCGCTTTTTTGCATGGCAATGTTTAAAGTGGTGTAGATTCGTAGCCCACCCCTATATACGAGGGTTTCTCCGTACCGATCCACCAAGTGCTGACGGACCTCTTCCAGGAAATAGGCCGCGATTGGTTCAAGGGACTGATGGCGGTAGGATAAGGTGGTGGCCATGGCTGCTTGCGCGTCCTCCTTGGTGATATACCCCGCTTCTACCATACGCCCCAATACCAATTCTTTCCGCGATTTGGCCAGATCCGGATTCCGATAGGGAGAATAGGTGTTAGGGGCTTTAGGAAGACCAGCCAAAAAGGCTGATTCAGGAAGACTCAGATCCGAGACGTTTTTGTCAAAATAGGTTAAGGCGGCGGCTGCCACTCCATAGGCACCGTGGCCAAAATAAATTTGGTTTAGGTACATTTCTAGAATTTGCTCTTTGGTCAGCACCCATTCTATTTTTACCGCGAGAATGAGCTCTTTGATTTTTCGCTGATACGTTCGTTCCGGAGAAAGAAAAAGAGCTCGGGCTAATTGTTGAGTAATGGTGCTCGCCCCTTGAAAACGACCACCTTTTTTCAGATTGGTCCAAGCCGCCCGCCCGATGCCGATAATGTCTAGTCCAGGGTGATCAAAAAAGCGAGTATCTTCTGTTGCAATCACCGCTTGCGTGAAGGCTTGAGGGATTTTGTCGATAGGCGTATACAGACGACGTTCGATGAAGAATTGCCCAATGATTTCACCGTTATCTGCATAGACTCTTGATACTAAACTAGGATGGTAGTCTTGAAAAGAATCGAATGTGGGAAGGTCACGAGTCGCAATCCAGAGAATTCCTGCAATACTTCCTACCCCGATACACAAGGCCAGAAACGTGGTGACTATTGTAATTCGAAGCCAGGACCAGCCGCGTAGCTGGGAAAAGAATGTCCGGAATTTAATCATAGAGAATAGGTAACCAAAAACGACCTAGAGATTGGAAAGGTTTTGGATGGTATCAAAGAGGAAGAAAATTTCACTGGCCTTTCATTTACGATACCCCGAGATAGACCAAAACACAAGATCCATGTCTGTTTCCGGGTAGACGGCATGTATGCCGCCATGGCGTATACAAACGATGTTGGGATTGGAAGTGTGGAAAATAGGTCGGAAGGAAGATACCAGATTTCAACGCTTACTGCCCTCTTACTCGACAAACTGGCTTGGAGTGAAATATAGGTTGGGGCTAAATGGACAATTCTGTAGGTCTTCTGCCAGATTGACAAACTTTTTCACCCCATGGTACCACCAAAGGTCAAGTGAATTTTCAGCTTTTCCATTACAACGAAGGAGAGAAATTATGTCTACAGATGTTGCCGCAGAAGTTAAAGTGGGAGACGTGGCCCCGGATTTTACATTAAAAGACCAAGACCAAAAGGATATTAAGCTCAGCGACTATCGTGGAAAGAAGAACGTGGTTCTGGCATTTTATCCTCTGGATTGGAGCCCTGTCTGTACAGGAGAAAATAAATGTTTAACCGATGATTTTCCAAACTTTGGATCAGTCAATGCCGAAATTTTTGGCGTAAGCTGTGATAGCTTTTTTTCCCACAAAGCTTGGGCTGATTCCTTAGATCTTAAGCATCAATTACTTGCCGATATGCATCGGACGGTGTCTAAGTCCTACGGATTATATTTTGAGCCGTTGAATTGCTCAAAGCGGGCTACTGTTATTGTTGATAAAAATGGAAAAGTGGCCTATGCGAAGGTTCAAGATATCAAAACCGCTCGTGACGACAAAGAAATTTTGGAAGCGTTGAAAAAGTTGAATTAATCCTGAGGATGGTCTGACCGAAGGAGTAGGTTCTTGAACCTGCTCCTTCGGTCTGTAATCTTTGATCGCGAGGCTGTGATGTCCGGTATTGTTGAAGATGTGAATGACGACAATTATGAAGGGTTTACGGAGGCTTCGGCTGCAGTTGTGGCTTATGGCATTGCGACCTGTGAACCTTGTAAGGCGTATGATCCTGTTCTTGCAGATATTGCTCAACAGTATTCGAATGTGCGATTTGGAAAAGCCAAAATGCATGTTCCGGGACGATGCCGTGCCATTAAAAAGCGGCATCAATTTGAAACCTATCCCACCACCCATTTCTTTTCTAATGGAACGCTTGTGCTCACCAAAGAGGGAAAGTTAGAACCCGCCGAATTGGCCAACTTGATTCGGCAATCTTTCCCTCTCCAAACCTAAATTCTTGGTGGATCTTACTCGGTCCATATTCCGCATCTGGCCTGCATAGGTTTGATTTTGACCAGCAGGGTATACCGGTTTGGTCCAAGTGACGCCTCTTTGAATGCGTTGAGGGGTTTCGAGATTCAGGGCTATACAGAATAAATAGCCACGGTTCCAGGTTGCTGGCTCACGGAGACTCGGTAAAGAGGTGGTGTTTTGAAGTGGGGCACCAGTGTATCCCAGATGACTTTCGCAAGCGCGGAGTCTGTAACTGGGATGTTGGCAAAGGCCTGATCCTGGCTCAGATTTCGCTGGTCAAGCCGTGTTAGGACTTGGGTTCTGACGATTTGATCCACTGTCTGTAAATTCATAACCTGCCCTGTGTCTGCGGAAATGAGGCCCTTGGTGGCAATCCACAAATCATAATCATGCCCTTGAGTATTACCCGTCCGAGATTGATGCACTGCAGAAAATGCATAGCGTCGAGCGATTAAGGCCGAGTCCCTGGTGGAAGATTGATCCCCATCCATGAAGCTCGCGTTCACTTCAGCGTAGAGGGTTTCGTCTTCGTAAAGACGAAGTGCATCTGGATTAGGAAGGTCTGGATGCTTTTTTAAAATATGCCACAGGGTAATTGCAAAATTTTCGGTTGTGGGAATTCGTTCAGAAAAATATGGAGTATCAAGATTTAAGTTTTTATGATCAAATTGTTCCAGAACCTTATTTAAAATGTTTTTTAAATCATATAAATTGATGATCATTCCTGTGACAGGGTCGATGTCCCCACGCAAGGTGACTTCCAATAAATAATTATGGCCGTGGGTATTCACATTATTGCAGAGGCCAAAGACCTCACGGTTTTTTGCGTCATCCCATTGAGGGTTGTGGTAGCGGTGAGAAGAGCAAAATTCTAGACGTTTGGTGAGAGTCGCTTTGGCCATGAAGTCTCTATAAAGAAAAAGGGCTGGATCTTGGTTGTCTATGAAAGTCCAAGTCCAGCCCTAATTGGTTAGGGGTCTGAGGAAATATTTTTTAGGTCGAGAACGAGCTTCCACATCCGCAGGTGGACTTCGCTTGAGGATTTTTAATGGCAAATCCCGATCCTTGCAGACTATCAACGTAATCGACTTCTGCGCCGCTGAGCATTGGGGCGCTTTGGGAATCCACAATGACCTTCACGTCGCCTTTTTCAATGATGGTGTCATCGTCGCTGGTTTTATCTTCAAACGACATTCCATATTGATAGCCGCT
>JACDDF010000078.1 GCA_013817135.1 Nitrospirales bacterium | reverse complement strand
ATGGACAACGCATCATCCGGCAGCAGCGCTGATAAGACATATGGATGTTCTATAAAACACAGGCACCGGTCGACCAAACATCCCCGGATGGTGTAACGAATTTAACGAGTTTTCCCATTCCAGATGCGTATCGGCCAAAACGTTAATTATACACCTCTCATCCTCTGATGTATGCCCGTCTGGACCGAGCAGGTACGAAAAATCGCCGGATCGTCCCAATCCCGCAAAAAAAACGTTTCGTGAACAGGAGATCAATCCTTCGTTCTGAAGGAGGCAACGCCTCTTGGCCAGGAGCCTCAAAATGTTGAACCCAAGCTAAACCGCGGTGCAAAATGGTGAGTATTCAACGCAGACGCCTCAAGCATTCTTACGAGACCATGTCAGGATTCATCTGTGCCATAAACAGTCTGTAAATAATAGTTTTTCCATTGACCCCGATTATCCTCAGGCTCTCACTCGTGCAGGCCTAGAAGAAGAGGGGTTTGGCTAAGGGACCGGGAGCGTCTCTTTGACGTTTACCGTGCCTTGCATTGACCCTAAATGAAGATCACAGTGATAGGGAAATGTGCCTGAACGTTTGAATACGTGTTCAAACCGATGCCCGGGCTTATTGATGGTCAGACCACTCTGGAAGTGTTGGCCGCCACCGGTGCAATCATTCACCCGGCACCCGCCACTCGTGACACTGTGAGGTTCTTGCGCACCATCAGCATAGATCCAGACCACCTTTTGTCCTGGTTCAATGGTGATTTCATGAGGAGAAAAGAATGTGGTGGCCCGAAACACCACTACCACTGCACCAATTGGTGTATTCGCCCACCCCTTTTCAGAAGCTATGGGAGCACGTGGAGCCCGCGCTACCACCAAAAATTCATCGTGAGACGGGTGAATTTCACACCTCTGCCCTTCCTGAGCCGTCACCACCACCTCGTCTACATTGTGAAAGACCGCATGAGAAACAACTCGGTTGAATAGGCCGTCATCCACTACGAGAGTGGTGGAAGATGCGCCATCCCCCCCAGGGGTTTGTACATGCAAAAGACAACTTTGCGCATTAAGTTTCCAGGTCAGTTCAACAAAGAACGGTTCTCCGACTTCACCTTTATCTACCAAAACCGTACGTTCTCCAGATTCCAGATTCAGCCCGAAATCCAGCACCATATCCCCCGTTTCCCAGCAGACCGTGCCCAACACCGGATGTGGACAGACCAATATGATCATTAATCCGATGATCCACGCCCGTGCGAGTGATTTCATAACGTACCTTCAATCAAACATGGTTGATGTGGTTAGGTTGTTAGGACCACACATAGTTCTCCTGACTCGTTTTGGTGAATATCGTCAGTTGATCGTGGTCTAACATTCAATACCGGTCCTCAGCGGATCTCCCTAAAAAACCCACTGCCTTTGAGGGATTCATCGTCGGTACCCCAATGAAGAGTTTTGTCTAATTTTTTGAGCAGTGGAATATGTTTTGAGCAGTGGATAAAGGCTTCCTCCACTTCGACCAACGTCCAGCATTCGGGATGACGTCCTCCGCTCACAGTTACGTCCTCGAGGATCGCCCCCGTGACGTTGGGAAGACGGATGATATCATCGTTGGTGAGGACTTTTGCCTTTCCATTGACATGCAGACCGACCGTGGTTTGCAAAAAATCGATGAACATCAGGCCGATGTGGAAATTCTCAAGTATATTGCCGACACTCGCCATGACCCCATTTCCGCGATATTCGGGGTAGGCCAGCATCCTGGCATTGAGCACTCGAACGAACCCGACTGTCCCCGCCCGAAACGAACAATCACATTCGCCCTTGGCATTGGCGGTGGAAAGAAAAACCATTTCCTGTCTGGCAATAAACGACTGCATATTGTCGTTTAATTCGCTCTCCATCTGATTCCGGTAAAAAGCCGCAGCACGGCGGTCTGTCCCCAACATATTTTGGGCTCGACACTCTCCTTCGGAACCCACGAACGGTGTCGATTCTTCCGACTCTTTTTTCATCTTCCACCTTCAGTTTATTGCTCAAGGCCAAAACTGTGCCGGCTTTGCCTTCGTAAATTATTGAAATTCTCTAGAGGGAGGTGCACTCGTTATTTTAGACGCACAGGCTTGCCTAAGGAAAGAACATCCCCCATCACACTTCAGAAAAATGGAGGAAGGGGGAACACCATCAATTATTTGATGGGAAAGCTAAAGGTGCTAGCGGAGGGGCGTGAGGAATACAGTCAATGACTCGCCGTATCAGTGTAAAGGTTCATCCCCAAACGCATAGCCGAATGTTGCATGAGGGGCAAATGCTACGGCAGAAAGAGCGAATCGACACTAAAAACCAATGCCCACTCCGACCCCGCCACCGACACGTCCTCCGGTGCTCCCACCACCAAAAATGCTGTACCAGGGACCAGCGTTGCTTTCTTGAGTCAGAATCGGGTCTTTCCACACATACAGGTGTTTGATCACCACTGCGGGGAACTGATAGTCCATTTCATCAAGCTTGCCGGCGACCGTCCCAGTCACCTCTCCCACAATGGTGATTAAAGTATTCGGCGGAAACATGGCAGGATCAAGAAAGGCGTTTTCAATGGCAAGGAACCGGCCCTGTGAGTCGGTGCGGGTCACTAGGGGCCGTTGATACTCATCCAAGGGTAATTGCAACACTTCAAGGCGGGTGCCTTCCGCAAGACGCTTGGCCGAAAGGACCTCCCCTCCAAGCACGAGCATCTTTCCTTGATAGGACTCAGGATGGTGCATCACTTGCGAAAACGTGAGCGTGGGATCAATCTGATTCTGAAGGGTTTCCGGTATCTCCATGGGAGAGGAGGCGCAACCCCCTGCATTCGCCAGACCTAGCACTAAGCACCCAATGAGATCTCTCAGCTTCATTGACACACTCTACCATACCCGCTGGATAAATTTGTGTATGCTATCCGACCGGCAACCCATCATTCCAGGTGGGCCTTAGGGATAGCCTAAAATTAGTCAGAGCCTTCAAGGGCGATACCAAAATCCAGAATGTTCGGTGCCCTCATCTTAAGTTCGCTCGGTAGGCGCGGTGATGCAAAGAGGCGCAACGTGGGGGAATCCAGGCCTATTTGCCCAAGCTGGGCAGGAAGACTCAACTCAGACATAGCTTAATGCCAGTTATGGGCTCAGAACAACCAACGAAAGTAGCGAATCAATAAACCTTGATTACCCTGCATTCTCTCAAAGAAAAATCCCGGACTCCCCAGCAAGGAGCATCCATGTGGCAGATGACCATACCGTGAATCAGGAGTCGGCTTCTCTCATATTTGACCAACCTGGCCATATGGATGATTACTTACCCAAACTTTTTAACCCGATAAATTCAGGGAAAAGCGGCATTGCTGATTACCACAAGAGGAAAGAAAGGCCATCACGCGTTCCGATCTTCTCAAAAACGTTTCTGGCGCAGTTCAACCGTTGGTTGCTGAGAGGTTGGCAGACTGGGAAACGTTGAGAGGAAACGAATGTCTGGGCAGATTCCAGAATAAATTTATTTGCCAAGCATTGGAATGCGTCTCGCCAGTACAAGAGGCTGTGAGGACGGAAAATTGGGAGAACTTAACTCCAGCAGCCCGGGGACTCCCGGGAATCTGCCTTGGCGCATGAAATGGCCCGATACTCTACATGAACTCCTGATGGGAGAGTGGCCACCCTCGCACAGGAACAGGACAACCGATGCGGGCAAACGGGTTATAAAATAAGACTCCCTAGAAGTGCTCCGGCATTTCTTCAAATTCCATATAGACAAGCCCCCGTTCAACAGGTGCTGTTTGGGAATGGCACCCACAATAATGTCAACTAAAATAATACCCACGGCGTGATATGCCATGTTTTTTTGCCGCACGGATAGCATCCGAGCTGTCAGAAAAGAGGAGTGAGGCAGATATTTCAGGTATTAGTGCCAAGCTTGGCAGAACAACTTGAATTGGGGAAAAGATCCCAGGAAGAATACCGGTATTTGTGTCGAACGATCAGTGAGAAGTGGCAGGTCTCACTAATATTGAGGTGGTTGCGGGCCTGGCCGTATTCCAACTAAATCGGGATCTTCTCCATCAAGTACTCTAGGAGGTTCTTCGTTTTCCGACTTGCGTTGGTCACGTCGGGCTTCCTTATCCTGTTGCTTCATCCTTTTGACCATTTCACGATTTCGTTTGGCCTGGGTCACTTTTGTGGGTCTTCCCATTTATCTTCCTCCTTTCATATGGGTTATCACGCCTCCGGCTTCCACACTTCGGCAATAGGTCTCTTTTAGTCTCTGCCTGTTTGGCAGACCATCACACCCATTTGATTGAGCCACCGAACCTGACATGTTCCCATGTGCCCGTCTTGTCCACCTACGCGGCATACCTGTCTTACGTGGACACCCTACGCGCCTTGGACACCGGCTTTGCAGAAGTCGAAGCACGGGAAATTTTTTGAGGCACCACATCAAGGCGAGTCGCGCTATCCTGATCAAACCCAGGGCTCGACATCATCAGAACTTGTCGGCGAACCTCATCGATCGGCATGGGGATTTTCTCTTTAGATGGATCAGCGAGGCCAAGGAGATCCCAACGGATCTTGGGCTCCGGTTTAAAGGTTTTTCTATTTCTGACCTTACCACCCCACTTCATTGTCAGCTTCATAAGAAGCCTCCTTCTGTCAAAAAAACCATCCCAATCATGACAAAGAACACGCACCGTCCTGTCGAACCGGGCAGGAAGCGAAGGGGTTAATGAAGGTTTCACACCCTCAAGAATCAATTGTGAAAATCAATCCGCCTAGGAATGAAAGCGCGGAAAAGGCAGGATAACCACCATCGCTTGCACCGTGAATCAGGGTAGCACTCTGCTGGGAGGGAGTCAAATACAGGAAGACATCGTACTTGCCACATGACGTCTATCTCACCGAACTCGCCACGCCTTCCGGAGTCCTCGCTTCTCAATTCCCAAAATCATTCACGGCAACTTACAAGGGATGACAAAACCCTTCTAAACGCATGGACGTCAGACGTTCATCTAAAGAGCAACCTCTTCACCTTTGGGATTCCATTTCCGTGCGAGATCAGTTGCCTCATTGATCTGAGCAGTGGTCATCTCCTGTGAGACTAGGTCCAAGGCTTGGATTGAGGGATCCAGGCCCTGCTGGGCAGCCAGATACGCCCACTTAAAGGCTTGCACCAGGTCCTTTGGGATTCCTTCTCCCTTGTAATACATGAGGCCTACATGATTTTGCGCACCACCGTTTCCCTGCTCGGCCGCCCGCAGAAACCATCGAAAGGCTTCGTGATAATCCTGCGGCATCCCCAAACCCTGGCGGTACATCGCGCCTAGATTGTTCTGGGCTCTGGCATTCCCGAGATCGGCAGCCCGACGATACCACCGTCGAGCCTGCTCAAAGTCCTGGGTTACTCCTTGGCCATACCGGTACATATAGCCCAACATGTTCTGCGCCTCGGCATTTCCCTCTTCAGCTAGCGGTCGCCATTCAGATAGAGCGGCGGGAAAATTCTCCTCCAGGTAGGCCTCCTCCCCTTCCTCAAAACCGGCCCATGCCTCTCCCACCCAAAAGAGTAAAAAAATCATGCCCATTTTCTGGATGGTGACCAGAAGTCTCATGGTGTCATTTCTTTCTTTACCTCACGACGGAGTGAACTCAGTAAACGGCATGCACCAACCCTGACAGGCGCTCATTTCCATTGTACTCTATCCCTGTTGCTTAGCTTCAAGTTCCGCCCACCGGGTATACAGGCGTTCCACCTGCTGTTCAGCGGACTTGAGATTTTCATAGGATTCTTGGAGCTTGAGATGATTGGAAACAATTTTGGGATTTTCTGTTTCCGTGCGGCACAATTCGAGGACAGCCTCCGCATCAAGAACCCGCTTTTCTATCGTGTCATACTCCTGCTGATCACGAAATGAGAGTTTTTTGGCTTTTGGCCGTTCAGGCGCGACACGGGTACCCTTGGTTTGAGTACCCGACTGGTCTTTGCCAGATCGTTGACGTCGAAGCCATGACTCCCATTGTCCATAATCCGCAAATTGCCCGTACCCTCCCTGCCCGTCCAATCCTACAAATTCCGTGCAGACTTCCTCCATCATATACCGATCATGGGTAACCAGGATTAATGCTCCAGGAAATTCCTTTAAACTCTCTTCCAGGACTTCTCGCGTCGGAATATCCAAATCGTTTGTCGGCTCATCCACAATCAACACGTCTGCGGATTGGAGCATTAATCGGGCAATGACCGCCCTCGCTTGCTCACCGCCGGAGAGTAACTCAATAGGGAGATCCAGTTGCTCAGGCTGAAATTGAAATCGTTTAGCCCATCCGGCCAGATGCACGGTCTGCCCCCGGTACATGACGGTGTGCCCAGAATCCGACAACGTCCGTCGCAAGGTCATCTTCGGATCCAATTGAGCACGATTTTGATCAAAATACACCACCTGCAATTTATCCGCATACGTGACGGTTCCCTGATCAGGTTCCAATTCCTTGGCGAGTAATTTCAAAAGGGTGGACTTCCCGGAGCCATTATGACCTAAAACCCCGGTGGCGGTTCCCGGTGAGATCACCCAGTCCAATTGTTGAATAATCGTCCGCGGGGCAAATGCCTTCCGAAGGTGATGAACGACCATCAATTGTTTTGTGCGCCGACCCGAGCCGACAAAATCAATGGAGGTTTCTTCTTGCCGCAAGCGCACCTGGGTCTCAGCCAATTCAGCCTGTAATGCATGGGCAGAATCTATGCGAGCCTTCGCTTTAGTGGATCGAGCCTTGGGACCCCGACGAAGCCACTCCTCCTCCCTGCGGACTTTTCCGGCCAAGGCCTGAGCTTGTTGAGTTTGGCTATTCAGAAATTCTTCCCGCTTAACCAAAAACTCCTCATAGCCTCCGGGAACAAGAAAAATACCATCCGGGTACCTGGAATTTATTTCTGCCACCTTATTGGTCGCATGACCAAGAAACCATCGATCATGGCTCACCATGACCCACGGCCATGGAGCCTGGGACATGACCTGTTCCAGCCAACGCATCCCTTCCAGATCGAGATGATTGGTCGGCTCATCCACCAGCATGACATCCGGCGCCTGAACAAACCCACAGACAATTGCCAGACGTTTTTTCCATCCACCTGAAAGAGGACCCACCAGCTGATCTCCCTGAGCAAACCCCATGCGCCCTAGTGTCTCCTGCACCCGAGCTACGCAATCATGCGCGTGCAGGCCGGATGCCAGGGCCGCTCGTTCAATTTCCTCCGCGACTGTAGACTCCGAATCGAAATCAGCCTGTTGGGGAATATAGGCAATCCGAAGATGCTGCCGTCGAGTGACTCTTCCCTCATCCGGCTGTTCAAGCCCGGCAAAGATCCGAAGGAGGGTACTTTTCCCCGATCCATTCGGCCCGATAATCCCGATACGGTCTTTTTCTGACACGCCTAGGGTCAGTTCCTGAAAGAGACGCTTGGTCCCATAGGCTTTGGTAAGCTTCTGTCCATAAATCAGCGCTGACATACGTATTACACTCCTTTACATTCAGACCTTCATAAACCCGGAAATTAATAATGACCCTTCCCCACCTGGGGAACAACTCCATTCCTGCCAGACAGGACTCACGCAGGAACGGACCCCGCTCAACCTATTTGCATCCAGAGGCAGAAACCAACCTGCGGGATCTACCTGGGATAGGATAACCTCACTTCCAGTCCACTGATGTCCAAAGCGATTCGCCTGATGATGGGCAATCGGAATGGGGTATCTTAGTGGGGAAGGAATCGAAAGCCCGGCTAAGGCTGATTCATGGCTGATAAAATTCTCAAAACTGCGTTTGGGACGATTTCCACCACGAACAAATTCGCCCACGCCCAACGATAGCCCCTTTTTCTTCGGAAAGACCCAACCGTACCCTTTTTCGTCGCACGGAAACTGATCAAT
>JACDDF010000641.1 GCA_013817135.1 Nitrospirales bacterium | reverse complement strand
AATCTGGTTGATGAATGGCTTAACCATCACCTCCACCAGCTTTCCCGGCAGCGCGCCGACGGCTTGGGATATTCAGGCCGTCGGAGATCTCAACGGCGATGGCAAAGCCGATCTCGTCTGGCGCAACACCCTTGATGGCAGCACCGCCATATGGCTCATGAATGAGACGGCAATTGTTTCCGCTGGTTTCCCTGGTGGTGTCTCGTTAGGGTGGCAGATCGCCGCGGTGGGCGATGTGAATGCCGATACCAAGGCAGATATCATTTGGCGAAATGTCACGAGCGGGGCAGTGGCCGTGTGGCTGATGGATAGCTTGACCATCACCTCCACCAGCTTTCCAGGCAGCGCGCCGACGGCTTGGGATATTCAGGCCGTCGGGGATCTCAACGGCGATGGCAAAGCCGATCTCGTCTGGCGCAACACCCTTGATGGCAACACCGCCATATGGCTCATGAATGAAACGGCCATCGCCTCCTCAGGCTTCCCGGCGACTGTGCCGGCAACATGGCAGATAGCTGGAGCAGAAGATGTGAATGGGGATGGCAAATCAGACGTCATCTGGCGCAACAATAGCAATGGAGCTGTGGCGGTATGGCTAATGAACGGGGTAACCATAACCTTTACGACCTTTCCTGGTACCGCTTCCACAGACTGGGAAATTCAGTAGGTGCGATTAAAAACGCTAAACCACTCCCCTGATTCGCCTCTAGGGCAACCCCACAAATGGAATTAAAAAAAATCCCCTCCCCGCTTCCCTAGCATAAAAAATATGCTCACCGATCTAGAAAAATTCTCTCGCCTCCATCATCTTTTTGCCAAAACGACATCCATCATTCTATCCCTCCTGTGGCACGCAATGATTTCGAACACCATGAGAAATTTTCCTTCCTCCATTCTCCCTGATAGTGACAATCGTGATTCCATCTCCCGTTCAGCTCGTTACACCTACTCGCTGTTGGCAGCCCGTCACTTGCCAAGCATTGTCTTTCCCATGAAAAGTGGTGCGCATTTTTTTCATCACACCAAAAGAGAATATTCGACGTAGCCACCAAGTTGGTGTGGGCGTGTTCGGATCAGCAGACAGAATAGTTGCCAACAAACCAATCCCTGGGGTGAACAACCTGTAGATCATGACGGGACTGGTCGTTTTTTTTATTTCTGTTGGTCTCACCTGCCAGCATTGTTTTTCATCCGGACAATGCCAAACTTTCACCATTGCAGTATTGATCAAATCAAAATTTTTATAAAATTTGTAAAATTACAACAGGAGGCATTAGACATGACCACCAGGAAATTCACCCATGAGCCTGCCCTTCCGTCCCCTCCTTTTGCTAACCAAGTTTAATTTCCTTTCCTTATTCCCATGATCATTCTGCTCGATTTTCCTATATTTTCCGATTTTCCTCTGCATAGTTTTTTCATACCCCAATGCTGTATTCTCTAAAGTTTTTCCTTACTTCTCCGAAATGTTCGGCAGACAGTTTGGGGGTGTAGATAACACAATAGGGAGACAGAGGATAAGAAAAAAGTTAACCAATTCATGAAAACCTCTTCCCGAAACGGCACACCTACTGTGAAGTAGGGTCGCAAAGCCTGGAGTCAGGGGCCCACGCCTGACCGTCCGGTTACCGAAGGAAGACGTCATTCGCAGGGGAAGGAGAGGATGAGAGCTTCGATCCGAATACGACAAGGAGTCGAGTATGGTCAAACATATGACCCCCCTGGGTTTCACAGCTATGCATTTGGCAGGTCTGACGCTGTTTCTCGTCGGATTGTTCGCTAGCCCCGCTTTTTCCGCTTCTTCCATCCAACTGACCTGGGACGCGAATCCGGAACCGGACCTGATGGGATATTATGTGCATATGGGCACATCCCAAGGTTCCTATAACACCACGAAAAATCCCGGCCTCACCCCATCGTACATCTTTCAGAACCTGCCGGAAGGAAGCACGTATTATTTTACGGTCACTGCGTATGATCAATCAGGAAATATCAGTGAACCCGCACAGGAAGTGGCAATAACCCTTCCAACTCAGGGTGGTAATG
>JACDDF010000640.1 GCA_013817135.1 Nitrospirales bacterium | reverse complement strand
CACCACTGCGCTGGACTATTTCCAACAGGCCAAAACCCTTGATGAGTCCCTCAAAAGCCAATGGGGCCTGGGGTACGACCATCGGAATATCGGCATCTCCTTACTGGCCCTGGGACAGTTAGAAGAAGCCGAAGGACATTTCCTCAAAGCCGAGCAGATCAGCGCCGACATCAACAATGTCATCAATTGGGTCAAGGCCTTATTGGAACTGGGAAATGTCAATAAAGCTCTGCTGCGACCCGACCAGGCTCTAGGCTATTACGAGCGGGCGCATGAGTTGTCTCAACGATACGGCATCAAGGAAGTGGAATGGCGGGCGGCAGCGGGCAAGGCCACGTTGTTGAGGGAGGAAGGAAAGCTCCCCGACTCCTTGACCTGGTTTACCAAAGGGTTCGAGGTGGTTGAAGGCATGCGGGCAGCCCTGAAAATCGATGAACTCCGCAATAGTTTTCAGACGAACAAACTGGATCTGTATCGGGACATCATCACCCTGCTCATCACGATGAACCGGACCGATGACGCCTTTAATTTTTTAGAACGCTCACGATCCCGAAGCTTTATCGACCTGCTGGGCAATCAAAAACTCTCGTTCAAAAACGAAGGAGACCAGGAAACCTGGACCAAAATCAACAGGCTGGCTTCCACGGTGGATTCTCTTAAATCGGAACTGGGGTCCTATGAAGAGCCCCCTGCCGACCTTCAGGAACGGTATCGCAACACCAAGGCCCTGTATGAAGAAGCCATCCTGGAGGTCAAACAGGAGAATCCAGCGCTCAGCAGTTTTGTCTCTGTAGATCCGCTCAATCTGAAAGGGGTTCAAGCACTCTTGTCCTCGAGGGTGGGATTACTCACCTATTTTTTAACGAAGGACCAGCTCTACCTGTGGCTCATCACGAAGGAGCGGACAATCTTTAAGACGGTGTCAGCAAAGGAGGAAGACCTCACTCGCCTTGTGACCCGCTACCGGCAACTCGTTCAGCACCTGGAACCGGTTGGAGATGAGTTAGAAAAACTCTATGCATCTCTGATCCAACCGGTTGCAGCAGATATCAAAAACCTGGAGTATTTGGGAATTATTCCCGATGGACCCTTACACTTTCTCTCCTTCGCCGCACTCAAACACGGTCCGGCCTATCTGGTGGATGAGATCCCGCTCTTTTACGCACCTTCGGCTAGTGTCTTCCAATTCACGTTTGCCAAACGGCAAGCCGTCAAGAATGACAAAGTCCTCGCTATCGGGAACCCGGATCTGGGAAATTTCAACTACGATCTTCCGTTGGCCGAATTAGAAGCCCAAAGCATCAAATGGAATTACCCCAATATGGATATTCTGACCGGAAAAAAGGCCACTAAGGAATGGGTGGTGAAGAATATCTCCCGATATGGCATCATCCACTTAGCGGCCCATGGGGAATTCGATGAGGCCAATCCGCTGTTGTCTTCACTCTGGCTGGCTTCAGAAAACCCCGAAAACCGCCGGCTGACCGTAAAGGAGATTTTCGGTTTGGAATTGAACGCCGACCTGGTGACCTTAAGCGCCTGCCAAACCGGCCTGGGCAAGCTCGAAGCCGGAGAACTCATCGGCCTGAACCGCGCATTTGTCTATGCCGGCACCCATGCCCTGGTATCCGCCCTGTGGCGGGTGGATGATCTCTCCACCTCTGTGCTCATGAAACATTTTTACCGGAATTACGTGACGGCGAATAAAGCCAAGAGTTTGCGGCAAGCGCAACTCATCGTGAAAAAAGACTTCCCCCACCCATCCTATTGGGCCGGGTTTAGTTTAATCGGAGACTATCAATAATGGGAGTGTTGAAAAAAGCCGCCACCGGCGTTCCCTGCCTTCGCCGGAGCGGCTTCGCGCAGGCAGGTCGCCCATTTGTCATGCTCACGTATCCACATATACGCTCCGCGTGCCAAACGGGCTGCGGTCTTTCCTTCGAGAGGCCTCAGGACAGGACTGGACGGCCTTTTTGAACCCTCCCTCATGAGCTTCAATTGCCACGTAATGATATGGCGATTCTTGAGGCTGGTGGAGAATCTGAATA
>JACDDF010000639.1 GCA_013817135.1 Nitrospirales bacterium | reverse complement strand
ACACATCTCCGCCGGTTTCTGTCCATGCGAGTCCTGTTGAGACGCCG
Source organism: Nitrospirales bacterium (assembly GCA_013817135.1). Lineage (GTDB taxonomy): Bacteria > Nitrospirota > Nitrospiria > Nitrospirales > UBA8639 > Nitrospira_E. The sequence goes on along the minus strand of JACDDF010000639.1, from coordinate 2,008 downwards.
ACTTCATCTTTCTCCTGCTCCTGATCCGGCACATATTTTGGAACGCCTAGATAGTGGTGGAGGTTTCGAGGTGTGACCTGATGTTGTTTTGTCTTCCCTTCGGCAATGCGTTTGGCCACTTTTCGCATCACATTCGCCAGTTCGCGCTCTAGATTGCGAACTCCGGCCTCCTTAGTATATTGAGAGATGATGCGTGCCAAGCACCGATCGGTGAGGAGTAAATGTTCCTCCGTAATCCCGTGTTCTTCTAACTGGCGGGGGATCAAAAAGCGTTGCGCAATGCCAAGCTTTTCTTCCTCTGAATACCCTGGAATTTCAATGATCTCCATTCGGTCCCGTAGTGCGGAGAGAATGGGGTCTGTCAAATTCGCGGTCGTAATAAACATCACCTTACTCAGATCAACGGGTACCCCGAGATAGTGGTCCATAAACGCATGATTCTGTTCCGGATCTAGGACCTCGAGCAGGGCCGCCGACGGATCCCCTCGGAAATCTGTCCCGATCTTATCGACTTCATCCAACATGAACACGGGGTTATTGGTTCCGGCCTGTTTGATCCCCTGGACAATCCTCCCTGGCAATGCTCCGACATAGGTTCGGCGATGCCCTCGAATTTCGGCTTCGTCTCGTGTTCCACCTAAACTCATGCGAACGAATTCACGACCCATGGCACGAGCAATCGATTTACCTAAGGAAGTTTTGCCGACTCCAGGAGGGCCCACAAAACACAATATGGGCCCTTTCATTTTGGCTTTGAGTTTGCAGACTGCGAGATATTCCAGGATTCGTTCCTTGACCCGCTCCAGGTCGTAGTGATCCTCGTGCAGCACCTGGCTTGCCTGCGGGATGTCGAGGTTATCCTCAGAATGATGATTCCAAGGTAATTCGACCATCCATTCCAAGTACGTTCTGATCGTCCCGGCTTCGGCCGTATCCTGGTGCATTTTTTCCAGACGTTTCAGTTGCTTCTCTGCCTCTTTCAGGACCTTGTCCGGCATGGCGGCTTCTTGAATTTTTCGACGAAATTCAGCCACTTCTTCGGATCGGTCATCGAGTTCTCCCAACTCTTTTTGGATCGCTCTGAGTTGTTCGCGAAGGAAGTATTCTCGTTGCGTCTTATCCATTTCGCCCTTGGCTTCAGCTTGGATTTTCTGTTGCATGGCCAACACGTCTTGCTCGTTTCCCAGGATCTCATTGACTCGCCTCAGACGGAGAAGGGGGTCTTCAATTTCGAGGACTCCCTGAGTGGTCTCAACGTTGAGCCCAAGATTGGAGGAGATAATGTCTGCCAGACGCCCAGGATCGTCAAGGTTTTCAATGACGGTGAGCACATCCGGCATCACCACTTTTCCTAATCCGATGATTTTATCTAATGCCTCTCGGGTGGAACGAACGGTTGCTTCTTTTTCTAATGAAGAAAGCGCTGTGGGCAATTCGGTGCAGGTTTCGATGCGGGCAGAGAAAAATGGATTGGTTTGGGTGAATTCTTGAACCCGGGCTTTTGTGAGGCCCTGTATGAGTATTTTAATACGGGCATCCGGAAGTTTCAGCATGCGCATGATGACCCCGACTGTTCCCATTCGATAGAGGTCTTGAGTCTCTGGTACTTCCACGTCTTGATTTTTTTGGGTGGTTAAGAAAATTAAGCGGTTGGAAGAGAGAGCGGCTTCAATGGCCTTAATGGACACGTCACGCCCCACAAAGAGGGGAAGCACCATATAGGGAAAGACGACAATATCCCGTACAGGCAGGAGTGGTAATTCCTCTGGGATCTGTTCAATGGAAGGTGTGGGAATCTCCGGGTAGTCTTCAGTCATCAGTTTCATTTCTAACGACGAACGAATGGGTTCATCAAAGATATGGCAAAAAGTGTGAACAGTGTTTCTCTGACTCTCATCATGCGTACGGGGACTCTACCAAACAGAGTAGGGATCTCTTGGGACACACTGTGACCGTGACTATGTCCTGGCCAGCACATCCAATTCCGAAGATTCTCTGAGGTTAGGAA
>JACDDF010000638.1 GCA_013817135.1 Nitrospirales bacterium | reverse complement strand
TGGTATTTGTCCTACTTTCGCTAGGACGCTATTTCCTATGGATAATCATCTATAGGCTCTAGGAATCGGGCCTTCTAAGTATGGAGGCATGTCGTGTGTGCATAAAGGATATTGTTGTTCTTAGGCGAATACGACACAGATATTCTGTGCTGCACAATATCGTAGCAATATCCGTATCGCCCGATTCACCTGTAAATGTGAGGAAGGCATCAAAAAATGCCTGATCATTCTGGCGCCCACTCCGATCTTGGCCGGAGACAATTTCTTAAAAGAGTTCTTTCTGGTGCTGTCGTTGGAGTTGCGGCGCAAGTTGGAATCGAATTCGTTTCTCCTCAGGAACTTCGTGCCCAAACCAATCTTAGTCCCAATGCAGCATTACAAGAATTACTCGCAGGCAATCGGCGGTTCGCTGCAGATCAACTCATATCGATTGAGCCGGATCCGGCCATCCTGAAAGAGCATACCGTCTATAAACAAGAACCCTTTGCGGCGGTACTTGCCTGTGCAGATTCTCGGGTACCCGTGGAACTGGTTTTTGACCAGACGATTGGTCCCATCTTTGTCACACGAGTTGCCGGTAATGTGGTAACACCCGAGATTATCGCCAGCCTGGAATATGGAGTGGCTGTCCTGGGAGTCAAAGTTCTCCTTGTGGTTGGTCATAGTAACTGCGGGGCAGTAAAAGCGGCGATGAAAGCCGACACGGTACCAGGACAAATCAGCGTGTTGTATCAGCACCTTCTGCCAGCAATGAAACAGTCTGGCGACAATCTCGATAAAGCGATCGAAGCCAATGCAAGGTTTCAGGCCGAATTGCTACGCACTTCCTCTACAGTCATACGGGATGCTGCTAAGGCTGGGAAACTGAAGGTAGAAGCCGGAGTTTATGATCTTGCTACTTGCAAAGTCAGTTTGAGCTAACCGCCCCAACCCTGGTATTTTCAATTTAACCGGAGTTTTGCAGATTGACGTGATGAGAATCCGCCTGGTCACGAAATCCGAACTCGCTGTTTCTTTGGAAATAGTTGTACAGTCATCGTCTTTCGATCCCTCTTGTCTCCCTCTCCTCCGATCACCGATACTTCAGCAGGGAATTAGGATGGTGCGTACTCATAAAAGGAACGTAATGATTCTATGCCAGGTTATGTATGGGATAGATTGATCCTTGAACATAACACTCCAAATTTTCCCACATCCTGAGCAGGCCACTTTGGCTAGCATAAGTAATCGTCAAGACATTCGAAAAATACCGCTCCTCTTTGAATCCCGTTTGGGACGCCATGACTCAACCCGTTGAAGATTTCCTCAGAGGTATTTGTTTTTTAATGCCGTATATTGGATTTAATAAGGATTTGACTTTGCCCCCTTCACTCGGACACCTAAGTTCGATATGGTAAAACACAAGACCAGAGCTTAGTTTTTAAGTGAGTATGCCACCAATGGTGCGAAATTCTTTCTGTCCGGGTGACTGAGGGTCGGATGGTCCCTGACAGATTATCGTACTCTTAATCATTCCTAATCTTTGGCGAGGATTGTATGACGCGTACATGGTTTTGGGGAATTGTTGGAATCTTTTTCATCATAAATGGTCTGAGCCAGCCTACCTGGTCTCAAGAGTCCAAACCAGGAGATGCTCCAGAGCAAGATGATGGCCCGCCGGGTTCAATGGTGCTCATTCCTGAAGGGGATTTTCTCATGGGATATAATGACGGCTCTAAAAACGAGCGACCGGAACATACCGTTTGGCTGGATGCCTATTCTATCGATCGGTACGAAGTGACCATGGCGGAATACCAGAAATTATTGGATACAGATTACAGTATTGAACCTCCGCCGCTGTGGGATGATGGCATTGCCACTGGAGAATTTGGGATCCGACCGGCTGTAGGCATTTCCTGGAACGATGCCAAACGATACTGTCAATGGGTAGAAAAACGTCTGCCGACGGAAGCCGAATGGGAAAAAGCCGCCCGTGGCACGGATGGGCGACGGTACCCATGGGGTCACATGCAGCCCTTTGTGGATATTGCTAACTATAACCAGGGGACGACGGGG
>JACDDF010000077.1 GCA_013817135.1 Nitrospirales bacterium | reverse complement strand
ACCTCCCAAAATTACAAAATTATATTAAAAATAATCAAAAAAATTTTCTCTCTTGTCAGGGAAGCGAATGAAGTTGGTCCTTTTCTTTCACGTGAACATCCCCTCCTTTCCTTGTTTCGTGTGTACTGGAGCTGATACTTGAATGCGACCCACACGAATCGCCATTCCCTATTAAGAATTTTACTCAGAAAAGAGCAAAAGAGAGAACTGGTGGAAACCCTTGTATCAGGAACGCACGGATAGAAATTTAGACAGGTGTATCAATTTTTTTATAAGCCTAGGCCCGACGGCCCCAGGGCCAACTCCACGGTGAAATTAGCTCATTCCAAACAATCCACTCCCGCTCCCGAACGCTGTTTCTGCAGGAAAGGTTGGAGGGTTCCGCTGGATACCGGACGAAAAATGAAGATATGGCCGGAAGATTTTCTCCTCGTTCATTTTTGCCAGACACGGGGATGCTGTTGAACGAAAAAGGATCAAAGAAGACAGACGCTTGATTGCCGAAAATGGACCAATAAAGATTTCAGACGTCGGAACTCCTGGTGAAAAAGAAACCGGGGAGGATCTTTCATCTATAGGTCCACTTTACCCATATGTCATAGGCGGACCAGCAAAGCACAAACAAGGTTTCCTTGTTGATTTGAGCATCAGCCAGTTGGCCGACCTGCAGGTGCTCCGTAGGTGAAAACGCATCATATTTTCTGCCGGCTACTATTTCCCATCCCATATACCAGAGACATTCAGGGTATCCAGCCAAAGACCTGAAAGAATGACGGAGCGGATAAATGGAGTGGATGGCGAAAACGAAGAAAGGGAATGTCTACGAAAAAGAAAAATTATGTGGGAATAGGGCTTGGTTTCCCCTTACGGGGTAATGCGTGCTGTCGAAGGCTCTCATCGAACAGATCTCGATTGATGGCTTGGGCGGCTGTGGCCCCCTGCCCCGCTGCAATCACCATCTGACAGTTGCCCGGTGTGACGCAGCCGGCCGCATACAGGCCGGGCACGGTCGTTTCCATACAGGCATCTACGCGGATTTGACCTTCGGCATCTAATCGGGCCCCGACTTCTTCGGCCAATGTGTTGTGGCACACATCTCCGCGTGTGGTAAACATGGCCTCTACCTGTACCGGTTCACCTCGCGCAAAGACCAGAGAGTGCACCTGCCCATCTTCATGCTCCAGTCTCTGTATGGTCTCATGACGCACGTGAATACCATATTCCTCCAACCATCCTGCGCGATCATCATCCCATAGGACGTCTTCGCCGTTCGTGGCCACCATGACGTGCGGTGTAAACAGCAGCATGCCGAGGGCATAGTCCGCCGCTTCATTGTTCCGCCCGATAATGATGATCCGTTTCCCTTGCAACCGAAAGGCATCGCAGTCCTTGCAGAAAAACAGGCTCGTCCCCAGACACTCGCGCACGCCTGGAATTTCCGGCGGCAGATGGGTTAACCCTGTGGCGAGTAGGACGCGTTTGGCGAGGTAGGATGTTTTCACCCCTCGAAGATGAAAGGTCCCATTTTGTTTCGTGAGCGACTCCATCTCGTCCTCGACGATTTCCACCTCGAATCGGGCTGCCTGGTCCATGCAACGGTTAAGAAGTTCCGCTCCCGCGATACCATCAGAAAACCCGGGGTAATTCTGCACTTCCGGTTCCCACTTGGCCATCGACCGGCCAGAATGGATGAGGAGTGTGTCACGTTTGCCCCGGCCAAGATAGATCGCTGCAGAAAGCCCCGCCAAGCCACCGCCAATGATGATAACCTCCCGCGGATGCGTCATGCTGATATTTCCTATCTTTCGAGAAGCGTGAATACGGCAGACACCTCGTTAGGTGTTTTTGTTTGACCTTCCATGCTACGTGATGCCTTATCGAATAAGCCCCCTCGCTAGAGCTTACCCTCCAGCATTTGTCGAACGCCTTCCATTCGCTTCCGGTTGACCCCGAAATCGTAGTAGCCGCTGCGAGCGGCTGAACGGAAGTGAATGATTTTTGCGGTCTCATCAAACCACAACTCGACGTCGTCCACAAAACCAAATAGAAAACTTTTGACTTCATACTGGAGATAATCCTCCTCTTCCCTAGACAATTCCGTGCGAGGAAATTGACCGTAGACCTGTTTCAGCAAGGCTTTGGCCTCCTCCATGGATGTTTGATAACGATAGGGTGCTATCGCCTGGCTTTCCGTCGCAGCCATCGTGGAAACACAGTTGGGGCTGTCCGGGCATGAGAATGTATGCCTCTCCCTCACGATCAATTCCTCCCCTGTCGCTGCCAGGCTGAGACCTGCCGACGGAATCAGGCACAGGAGCATGATTCCGAGTGGCAACCATGTCGTCGCCCGGCATGATTGCCTCCCGATCAATGGACTTTTGAAGCTTTCCTGTTTTGACATGCGGGGGATCGCACGGGTGTGTGGCTTTTCCTATTTCTTTTTCTTCGTTTTCGAATTCGTGCTTGCGCCATTGGAAGACAACCCCGCCTTCTCCATGAGCTGGTCTTTCCTTTTCATGACCTGCTCGTAAAGACTATCCCAGTCGATATCCCGCTTTTTTTCTGCCTTGGGCAGCATTTCTTCCTCTTCTTCTTTAATATGATGATTGCAGAGTTCGCTGAGCACCGTTACTTTTGCATCATAGCGTTCGTCACCCGGCTTCATTTTTTTCAGTTCCCCTATGACGCCATGCACAACATGGTGCTCTTCGAGCGCCTCATCCATCAGATCTTCATCATTCATTTCCGGGCGGATGGCCGGATAAATGAGTTTTTCCTCCAACTCTGCGTGGATTTCAAGCTCCATCAATGCCGTGTTCACGATCTCCTGCTTCTCCTGAGCATTATCAGTTTTTTCAAATTTTTTAAAAAGCCCTTTGACTTTTTTGTGGTCTTTTCGAAGCATGTCGGTGACTTGTGCTGCCTGAGATTTCTGATTTTTTGTAGCCATGAACAATTTCTCCCTTTTTTTATTGAAATAATATGAATTCAAACAAGACAATGAGGGTCTTGATTTCCCTGGCTTAGGGTTTCAATAGCTTTTGACTGGGGCAGAGCTATTTGTCTTTGCTGACTTTCCCGGTCTTGGCGTCCACATACACATCGCGCGTGGTGACGGCGTCGACAATCTCAATTTTATAGACGACGCGGTCATCATCTTTTCCCATACTGACTTCCACCGGTTTCCCGGGTTGAACCTTCTGGGCGGCTTTAATGGCATCGACCATACTGACGGTGGCTTCTTCACTCAGCGTTCTATCGGATTCGAATAGCGCCCATGCCGGAACACCCATCACAGTGAAAAGGCCTGCCAGCCCGACCGCTATCATTGTCTTTTTCATACCCATATCCTCCTTTATTAAAAACGATTCGCGTTTGTCCTGTTCTCTTCTTTCCTGTTCTCGCTCGACGCGGGACACCTCTACGACTCTTTGTCCCGCCGATTGTCTGCCTTTTCACAATTATCCCTCAGGCCATCCAGGAGTTCTCCGACTATCGACCTGAGATTCGTCGGGGAAAATTCGCGAATGGCATCCTTATACAGGCCGCAGTTCTCTTTGGCTTTCATGGGTTCATCTTCATGTTTCTGAAGGCACAGACGATACAGCTTGACCAGTTCCGCCATTTCCAGGTCCATCGCCGACTCCACCTTACGAGACGCTTCTGTATCAGTCGTACCATTGCTCCCAAAACTAAGAGAACCTGGCAGTCCAAGGAGCAACACCAGCCCCATGATGGCAAGAGTCATTTGTCCCCTTTTCGCATAGGCGCTCACTCCTTTGAGATCCGCTGGCTTCCCGCGACCATTCATCGTCTGCATCCTTTTTTCCCTTTCCTCCTTTTACTAAAGGAGAAAATCCAGCCCCTTCTCCGTCGGCATGGTAACCCCTTCGAACCATCATCTTTATTATAAAGGCTGCTTATACATAAAAATTTCTACACGTTCATTGATCTATATCAGGAGAACGTAATCCGACCAATGTATAAAAAGGGGTTGGGGTGTTAGCTTTTGTTCAACGCGCATCAGGATTGGCGAATCCGGCCAATCGCATGATGGCTAACAATTGATTCTGCTGAGGGCGTGGGTTATTCTTTTTTCGGTATTCCGGTCACCCGGACTATCATACTGTCCATCCTAAACAAGGAGCGGCGATGAGACATTGGGTTAGAGCTGAAGTGATCATGGCAATTCTTTTTGCCGGCTTGGCCCCGGGACATGCGTGGGCCGAGGCAAAAGTCATTGGCTCAGTCAGTACGAGTGAGTTGTCGGGATCGGCTCCCGGCGGAAAAAGCACGCTTGATGTCAAAAACATCGTACCCGATCCCTACGGCACGACGTCCGAAGATCAGTGGGCACTCGGCGGCCTGGTATTTTATGAACGGAGCGACGAAGCGTGTTATATCGGTACGCTGCGCACAAGCTTAAATGGTCGCCATACCGCAGAAACCACGTCGAACAATATCACCAGATCCCCTTGCACGGATAAAATCGTTCATGACAAACAGACGATCAGATTCGACAAGGCCGATCATGTGGTCCAGGCCATCCAGGTCTGCACCACCGATAAGAAAAAGAAAGACGACAAGATTAAAGGCGCCGAGATCTGGGCCGTGCGGGTAGGCCCCAATGGCACCCTCTACGAAGCTAGCCTCAGCGAGAAATTCAGGCGCCCGAACTGTGAACGCTGGCACAATAAGGTTTCCTGCCCCAGCAACCAAATTGCCATTGGCATCGAAACCACCTGGGGGGATGGCGGTTTTGCCGGCATGCGCCTTCGCTGTAAGGCCGTCGCAGAGAAGTAACTGACTGCGAATAGTTACCCCTGGTAGATTCTGTGAACTGCGGGGAGGAAATGTAGATAGATCCGTCCTTCTCTCCAATTGTGGAAAATGGATTTATGCGCGTTGCCGGTTTTCCAGCACTGAAGTCTCATTCTCTTCTCATCCTGGCGATGGTGCTCCTCTCATTTGGAATGGCTTGGGCCGAAAGGGGTTTTGACGAGAAATATGAGCGCAACTACAACATCTTCAACCCGGCCAATCGATACGCGCCGGACAACCCACTGAATCCTGCACAAGCCTATGCTCCCGACAATCCCTTTAATCCTTCAAACCAGTTCGATCCCGGAAATCCTGTCAATCCGGCGAATCGCTATGCTCCCAATAATCCATTCAACCCCGCCAACCAATACAATCCGGATAATCCGCTGAACCCCGCCAACAGCTACAATCCCGCCACGCCCTTCCTACCACTGAATCAAGCTCCATGGGACAAGCGGTAAGTATGGTCGCAACTGATCTGACGAGGCAGTCCCTGGGCCAAGTCGAGCTTTCAGGCATATCTCTGTCCGGCTACACGGAGAGGCGGAAATTTGTCAGGATCCAAGGCGAAGGAAACTCACCACATTGGACACGTTTCGGGTATACTCCTCCCATGTCTCCCTCTCCTGATCTTTCCTTTACCGAATCGCTGAAAAGTGATCGGCGCCAGGCATTCTACGAACACCACAAACGTATTGCTCTCGCCATGATTCTTATCGTGTTTTTGCTTCCCTTGATCGGGGTGTTCATGAGCGGATTGTCCGGGGCCATATCAGGGGTCGTGATTTCCGTGTTATTTTTTTATCTGGCACCCTACGCTTTATTGAAACTGGGGCAATGGTTCGTCCACTCCTGATGCCCGATCTAACCTGGCATCATGTGGTGAATACAGGTGCCAATTCTTAACAGTACAGAAAAAATTCGGAAGGGTCGGTGGCGGGGAATGATTTGCACCCGGATTGTTGATCTGCCGGCTTAGCCGGCTTGATGAGGGTGTTCAGTGTCCCCTTCTCCCCGTTACACAGGAGGGGGAGCAGGAGACCGCGAGGAACCTGCGGCTATCTTTTGGGCGTTAAAATAGCGGACCGTTTCCTTTTTAATAACCTTTGCCAAGAGCAGTAACCCGATGAGATTCGGAATGGCCATCAGGCCGTTCATGACATCGGACACATTCCAAACCAATTCCAACCTGGATGTGGCGCCGAGCAGGACCACCGCAACAAAGATCACGCGGTAATACACGATCGCCTTGGGTCCCATTAAATACTCGATGGCTTTCTCGCCATAGTAATTCCAGCCGATCAAGGTCGAATAGGCAAACAGGGTGATGGAGAGCGTGACAATGAGTTCTCCCGTGTGGCCGAGGGTTTCCCCGAAGCTGGCGCTGGTGAGTTGAGCCGCATCGATACCTTGTGTCCATGAAGTTGCGGTCAGGATGACCAACGCCGTCATACTGCAGACGACCAGGGTATCGATGAAGGTCTGGGTCATGCTGACCAGTGCCTGCCTGACCGGATCGTCCGTCCGTGCGGCGGCTGCGGCAATGGGCGCGGACCCCAGGCCCGATTCATTCGAAAACACTCCTCTCGCCAACCCATATCGCATGGCGGCAGCCATCGTGGCGCCGGCAAATCCGCCTCCTGCCGCAATCGGGTTCCACGCGTGGTAGACGATACTGGCCAAGGCCTGCGGGATCTCCGTCACATGCAGAGCCAGGACGACCAAGGCTGATGTCACATACCCCAAAATCATGAATGGCACCAACACGGAGGTAAACCGGCCAATGGATGTGATGCCGCCTAATATCACAAGGCCGGTCATGCCCATCAATACGACGCCGGTGATCCAGGGTGGGATCTGAAAGGTCGACTCAACAATGCCGGCCACGGCATTGGCCTGCGTCATATTGCCGATGCCAAACGCGGCACAGGCCGTGAACAAGGCAAAGAGCCAGCCTAACCACGGCAGCCCGGCACCCTTGGCCAGATAATACATTGGCCCGCCACGCATTCCGTATTCCCCCTTCTCACGGTATTTCACCGCCAGCACCGCTTCGCCATATTTGGTGGCCATGCCCACCAGGCCGGTCATCCACATCCAAAAGACGGCTCCGGGCCCCCCGAGCGTGATCGCGGCTGCCACGCCGACAATATTCCCGATGCCCACCGTGGCTGATAAGGCTGTCATGAGCGCGGCAAAATGGCTGATGTCGCCATTGGCACTCTGTTCTTTGAGAAACACTAACTTCAGCGCATGCGGCAGGACACGGAACTGAAGGCCTTTCAGCAGAATGGTCAAATACAACCCGGTGCCGACCAACAGCATCAACATTGGCGGACCCCAAACCCAACCGGCTACGGTCGATATAAAGGATTCAAAGGAGTGCATGGTGCATGCCTCCCCAACAGCAGATAGGTTTGTGATGAACGCTCGGCGGAATTCTCATCAACAATGGCATGCCCCTGTCTGGCACGCCATATGCGGCGGAATTGTGTGATGGAAACGCACGGTGAAACACTGTGCGTCGGACAAGCAAGAAAGGGACAGAGGAATAATTGCGAGGCACGGCTCATTCTACCAATGCGGTGCGTTGTGACAAGAGATACCATGTGTAAAAACTAGGACACCAGTTGACGGACACTGTCAGATAAAATTGAGAATGTGGTCTAAACGGAAAACACACCAGGCGTCATCCCCGCAGGTTGGTAGCGGGGATCCATCCGAAAAAAAACCAAGATAGATTCCCGATTAAAGCTGTCGGGAATGACAAGGAAGAGAGATCCTGATTTGTCGGAATGGACAGCGGATGACCTTCCATTTTCAAAACTCAACATGCTTATTCTTCATCAGGCACTGTCTGAGAGGTAATATCCAAGTTTTTATACCTCTTTTCGCAGATGGGCACCATCATCCCGTTGGCTCCTCGCGAATGGCAGCCAGCACATAAAAAGCTTTGATTTTTGGGGTCGTCAAAATGCAGACCATGGCCAAAAAAACTCATCCCCAAATTTTGTGCATAACCTGGTGAATACTGTCGTGAATCGCGTGATTTGCTATGTATTGGAAAGGAAATGAGCAGATTGCCACTGTTTTAGGCATTGTATGAAGTTTTTTTTATGCCCCAACATAAAGTGGTGTAGGTTTTTTGGCACGGTCGTAAAGGTAGAAACCTGATTTTTTTCTTTACATG
>JACDDF010000637.1 GCA_013817135.1 Nitrospirales bacterium | reverse complement strand
GTTTTTTAGTTTTTTAGGACTGGCGACGGTGTTTTCAGCTCTCTTAGAATAGGGACCCGCGTGAAATTATCGTGTAATATGGGGATTGGCCCCAGTCTGATTGTGACCCTGGGCTACCTTGAGGGGCGCGTCAATTGCCCAAGCCCCATTATGTCAAATTCACCCGGACGACATCGCTGTTTCCGGACAACGTAAGTAATGTATCTCCCTCACACTTAGGTGTGCCTAAAGATTTTCCGGCATGACGATTTCCCTACTCAGTTGGATTGGCATTTTTCTCTGTTTGACCGGATCGGCCATGTGCTCAGGCTTGACCCTTGGCTTCTTCAGTCTCAGCCGCATTCACCTGGAACTCTTGACCAAACAAGGCGACAAAGCCGCCGACACGATATTACAAATCCGGCAGGATGCCAATTTCCTTCTTGCCACGCTTCTCTGGAGTAACGTGGCCGTCAATGTCCTGCTGACCCTTCTCGCCGAAGAACAAATGGTCGGGCTGCTGGCCTTTTTCTTTTCGTTGTTTGGTATTACCCTTTTTGGAGAAATTCTTCCCCAAGCATATTTTTCAAGAAACGCCTTGAGATTGGGGGCGAAATTCACCCCCGTGGTTCATCTCTTGCAATTCATCTTCTATCCGGTAGCCAAACCATCGGCCCTCCTCCTCGATCGCCTGGTCGGGAAAGAAGGGATTGGCTGGCTGAAGGAACATGAGCTGGATACCTTAATAAAAATTCATGCGCAGGCTCCTGAAACAGATATCAGCGGAGTCGAGGGACATGGCGCATCTAATTTTCTCAATCTTGATGATATCTCGGCCTTTGAGGAAGGATCGCCGCTTCATCCTCAAAGCATCATTTCACTCCCCTTTGACGGGGAAAAGGTGTGTTTCCCCCCAATCACGCCTTCCGCCTCCGACCTCTTCGTTCAGCAAATCCATGGGTCCAAGGAAAAATGGGTGGTGATCACGGATGCGGAGCATGTTCCTCATGTCGTATTAGATGCGGACGGGTTTCTGAGGGAACTCCTGGTGGAACATCGAGACAAACCTCTTCGCCATTGTCACCGGCCCATCATTCTTGGGCACGCCCATATTCCCCTTGGGGAACTTCTTACACGATTCAAGGTCAACCCGGAACACCTTGAGGATGACGTCATTGACCACGATCTGATTTTGATTTGGACACCAACGCACAAACGGATTATTACCGGCGCCGACATCTTAGGGCGGCTCTTGCGCGGTATTGCCAAACGGAATCCACTGGTCAATTCCACATAAAGGGGTAGGACATGAAAGACTTACATAAGGAACTTTCGAAGAAAATGACACGTGAACCACAACCGTATTCAGCGGAAAGTCTCCTGAGAAAACGATGAACCCTCACATGCTGAAAATACTAAGGCTCTGGGCCATCCTCAACCTGACGATCCTTTCAGGCTGTGCGCCCATCAAAGAATTGCCTAATCCGGACCAAGCCACCGCCATTGAGCAATTCCTCATAACTCAAGCAGTTAATCTCAGCCTCAATAATGAGTACCCCACTCCCCTTCCTCTGCAACCGGAAAAAACGGTCACACTAGACACCACGGACCTCACAGTCGAAAAGCGTTTTTTTAGTGGAGCACTGGGCCAGTGGCTGGGAGAGCAGGGATTACTTCTTACGCCTGAAGGCAAACATGCCAACTACCGGATTCAAGTTCTGATTCAGGCATTAGGAACAGAACAAAGTCAATCCTTCCTTGGCATGCCACCGGTTCAGAGCGTCCTCATCCCCTTTGCATTACCTGAAATTACGTTGTATAAGGCACAATATCAAACAGGATACACCCGATCCGGCTCGATATTTCCGAAAACACGACAGAGAAATTTATTCGTTCCACTCCATGGTTTGAGGCAACCACTCATTTCAACGAATAGACCCTATTCTTTTTCTTTGGTTTTCACGAAACGAATTTAATGGGACCTTTTGATGGATTTCCATCATCGTCCGCGGATGAGGAACGTGCGACAGATTACTAACCCTCGATCTTGATCAATCATATCCCCTCATCGTCATTCAGGG
>JACDDF010000076.1 GCA_013817135.1 Nitrospirales bacterium | reverse complement strand
GAAAGGCTTCTTCCATCCTGGCTTTTTCTGCCCGGCCTGCTGTCTTGGCGCATCGATCGACGACTTCGCGCATCCATCGGGTGACTTCCGCAAATTCGGGTGACCCATAGAGTTGTAGCCATTCAAAATAGGGATGTGAGGGTTTTGGTGCTTCTTTTCCTAAAAGGTGGTGTCCGACTTCACAATAGACCCATGCACAGGGTAGGGCCACCACGGTGATTTCACCGAGTGTCCCGGTTTGGGCCACGCTTCTCATATGCCGACAGTAGGCATAATTCGTCGGGGAAAGGGGAGTGGATCGCATGTCTTTGGGGGAAAGAGCCCATTGTTTTCCATATGATTCATGAAGCCCCCGTTCGACGGTAATCGTGTCTTCAACTAATTTTGCAAACCGAAGGGCTGTATCTCCATCCGTCGCTTTGGCCGACCCTAGAGCAAAGACCCTGGCCAATTCTTCTAAATACCTTGCATCTTGTAAGATGTAATATTGAAATTTTTTTGCTGGTAACGTGCCTTTTCCCAATGCCACGACGAAAGGATGCTTCAGCTGGGCAGCCCAAATAGGCGCGGCACGATTTCGTAATTGTTCTGAGAATGTCATGAGAGTGATTGATGAATTTTTATAGACATGTGTGGTGTCACGAGTTTTGTAGTATGGTTCGCGCCACTTGAAAGGCTCTATCCATATCCGGCATATGGCCGAGATCGGGGGTTACCTGGAGATAGCGGATTACATTATTCGCATCGACAACAATGACAGCTCGAGCCAGGAGATGGGGGCCTTCCAATAGTAATCCATGGGAAGTGCCAAACTCCCCACCTCGAAAATCGGACAGAAATTCAACATTGGTAATTCCTGCTTCTTTCGCAAATCGTTGCTGAGCGAAAGGCGTATCGACACTAATGGTTATCAGTTGCACCTGTTGATCAAGACCCTGGTTTTTTTCACTAAGATAATGTGTTTGTTGTTCGCAAACTTTCGTGTCGAGGGATGGCACGATATTGATGATCCTGACTTTCCCTTGGGATTCATGAATGTTCACGAGGGATAAATCACCTTTTGCCAATGGGACCGCACGGAGGGTCTCTCCGGCTTTCACTTCAATGCCACTCAGCGGCAAAGGGGTGCCTCGAAAAAGAATGGTCGCACCTTCCCCTGTCCTAGCGGTTTCTTTGTCAACCGGAATGTTTTTATAGGAAAATTCCTGTTCTGATTGACCATTCAGGGTCGAACAACCCGCCAATGAAGATGCCGTCAGGATGAGAAGTAACGAAATAATGGAAGAGATTTTTTGCATAATGATACTCCTTCTATTCAGAGTCGGTGATCCAAGTTTAGGGTCTCGTGTTGTGTAAAGAATACCATTTTCTCTTATGAGCGTGAGCTGACTGGCCGGCTGGAATGATCTTTTCTTCAGGAATCTCGTTCTAAAAATGAGAGGATGAGTTGATTCACGATAGCGGGTGCCTCCCATTGCGCAATATGCCCGGCTTCCGGGATGACATGCCATTCAACATGAGGTACCTGGTCTTTTACCCGTTCACCCACTTCCAGGGGAAACACTCGATCATGTTCTCCCCAAAGAAGCAGGACCTGATGAGGAATCTTCTGAAGCCTATTTCCATATTGTCCCTCCCAAGTCTTGATATTGTCCATTAATGAATAGAGGGGGGAAAGAAAATCGCCCCGTTGTCGATTGTGAAATGAACGGTCAATGATGGTAGGGGAGATGAGGGCTGAATTATAAATAATTTCTTTGAGAATCTGTTCTGTGGTCCTTTTTCCTGCCATTAAATTTCCCAATTTTGCCAGCCAGAGGGGGGGGCGATGATTGAGAAAGCCCCGGTAATATTGTGAAGCGATACTGTTTTCAACTTGAGCAGGAAATCCCGAGATAAGCACAAGTCGTTCCACTCGTTCCGGATAATCAAGGGCCATGGCCATGGCTAAGCCTGCCCCCATGGAATTTCCTACTAACGTGGCTCGTGGAATATTGAGGGTATCCATGAATTGCCGAAAAAACTCCACCATGTGTTTTGGCGTATAGGATTCTTCCGGTTTGTCAGAGAGCCCAGAGCCGAGTAAATCCAGGATGATGACCCGGTGAGTGTGGGCCAGAACAGAATATTGATGTTCCCATTGCCACATGGACCCGCCAAATCCATGGATGAGGATAAGCGGTGGACCTTGGCCAACGTCAAGATAGGCAATGCGATGGTTGTTGACTCTAGTGGTCTGATAGGGCACACGTTGGATCAGTTCGATTCTGGAAGGGAGTACGGAGAGAGAGGAACATCCCAAGATCGTCAAGCATCCAAGCACGAGCATGAAAAGGAGGAATGATCGGAAGTGAAAACAGCCCCGCATTATTATTCTAGATGAATCAGAGTTTCATCCGGATTCACTTCATCCCCTTCTTTCACGTAAATGGTGATGACGGACCCGGCAATAGGCGATTGGACTCGATTCTCCATTTTCATGGCTTCCACCACCAGCAAGGAATCACCGACGTTGACACTTGAACCCTCGGTCACCAGGACCTTGACCACCCGGCCGGGCATGGGTGTGGTCACGTCCCCGGGTTGTGATGGTTTGGGACGTTTTTCGGTCTTTGATGATTGGGATATCGGGGGGTCAGGCGAACCGGCTAGGACTTCTTGAATCGGTTCAAGATACACTTCTTCAAGTTTATCATTCACTTTAATATAATAGGGTTTCACCCCGTCAACCGTCTGGCCGGATCCCGACACGCGAATATGATAGGCTTCGCCGTGAACGGTGACGTTAAATTCTACCGGGGCTAAATGAAGATCGTGAGCTACCGCCGGCCCACTCTCAGTGGAGTCGTGAAGGGGTTCTGGTTTTAGTTCCCCTCGCTCCCGTTCATCAAAAAATTGCAAAGCGACGGATGGGAGGAGCGCATATGAGACAATGTCCTCTTCAGCCATCTCCCGTCCAACGAGTTCCTGCTTCGCATCTCCCAGCTCCGGATCAAGGTTGTCAGCGGGACGACCGGATACGGGCTGATCGCCTTCCAAGGCTTTTTGCTTGATCTTGGAGTTGAGGGTGCCAGGTGGTTTCCCATACAACCCTTGGAAATAATTTTTGGTTTCATTTGTAATCACTTTATAGCGCTCGCCGGTTAACACATTCAGGGTCGCTTGTGTTCCGACAATTTGGCTGGTGGGGGTGACCAGTGGTGGATACCCCATGTCTTTTCGCACGCGTGGGATTTCTTCCAGCACTTCTTTGATTTTTCCCAGCGCATTTTGCTCGGCCAGTTGGGCCGCTAAATTCGATAGCATTCCACCAGGCACTTGGGAGAGGAGAATGTCTGTATCCACACCGGTGAAATCGCTTTCAAACTGCCGATAGCGTTTACGGGCTTTGCGTAATTTATCGGCAGCCGGGGCGATTTGTTCGAGATTTAACTTCGTGTCATAGGGGGTGTTGCGAAGAGCGGCAATAAACGATTCGGTCGGGGGGTGGGAGGTGCCGCCGGACAGTGGGGATAAGGCGGTATCCAAAATATCCAACCCGCCCATAATGGCCATGAGGGCCGACATGGAAGCCATCCCCGAAGTGTAATGTGTGTGGAGATGAATCGGGACCCGAACCGTTGATTTCAAGCGAGAGATCAATTCATAGGCTTCAAAGGGAGGAAGAAGTCCCGCCATATCCTTGATACAAATGGTGTCTGTGCCGAGATCCTCAAGTTGTTTGGCTTGTTCCACAAAATGATTCAGACTGTGGACAGGACTGACGGTATAGCAAATGGTCGCTTCGATATGTTTGCCACAGGCTTTAACCACTTCCATGGCAGGTTTGATATTCCTGATGTCATTCAGGGCATCAAAGATCCTAAAGACATCAATGCCGTTTTGAGCCGATAATTCGATGAATTTTTCAAGGACGTCGTCAGCATAGTGTCGATAACCCACAAGGTTTTGACCACGCAAGAGCATTTGAAGACGGGTTTTCGGCATGGCCTCACGGAAGGCTCGAAGGCGCTCCCATGGGTCCTCCTTCAGAAATCGGAGACACGAATCGAAAGTTGCGCCGCCCCACACTTCTAATGACCAAAAACCCACTTCGTCTAATTCTGAGGCCACGGATAAGAGATCTTCTGTGCGCATACGGGTCGCCAAAAGAGACTGGTGTCCATCTCGTAGAGCCACGTCGGTTAAAAAAACCTGGCGCTTCGGAGACGCTTCGATATCCAGAGCGGGAGCGGCATCCAATTTCGTCCGGGTAGGGACGGGACGACTGGGTTTCCTGCTTTTATCAGAGTGTGCTGTTTTTCGTGACATAAGGAGACCTTTCACATGGGCAACGGATCACAACGTTTCATGACGGTTGTTATAATCCTTCAAATGCGGCGATAGCGGCGGATAGGGCAATGACCAGATCTTCCGGTTCTTCCGCCTCTTCATATTCAAAGAGATCGGGATGGCGTTCAAGATAGGATGTATCAAACCGCCCGGCCCGGAAATCCGGTTCTTCCATGATCTTTGCCATAAATGGAATAGTGGTTTTGACACCCCGCAGCACAAATTCCTCAAGCGAGCGATGAGTTCGGCGAACAGTTTCGTCCCAGGTTCGACCATGAACGGTCAACTTGGCTAGCAGGGCATCATAATACGGAGGGACGGTATAATCCTTGTATACCGCGCCGTCAATGCGAACTCCAACACCACCCGGGGATAAATAGGCCGTGATTTTTCCCGAGGAGGGCCGAAATCCGTTTTGGGGATCTTCAGCATTCACTCGACATTGAATGGCATAGCCCTGGAGATTGACCTCATGCTGCCCGAAGACCAGAGGACGCCCTGCTGCAATCCATAGTTGGGATTGCACAATATCAACGGTGGTAATCTGTTCCGTGACGGTATGTTCCACTTGAATGCGAGGGTTCATTTCCATGAAGTAGTATCGTCCATCGGGATCTAACAGAAATTCCACGGTGCCGGCATTATAGAACTGGGCGGCGCGAGCCATGGCGATGGCGGCTTCTCCCATTTCTGCCCGTAGACGAGGGGTTAACACAAGTGACGGGGCAATTTCTATCAATTTTTGATGGCGCCGTTGGATAGAACAATCCCGTTCTCCCAAATGAATCACATAGCCGTTTTTATCTGCCAGTAATTGAAATTCAATATGGTGGGGTCGTTCGACATATTTTTCAAGAAATAAAGCCCCATTGCCAAAGGCGGCCAGAGCTTCTCGAGCCCCAGCTTCCATTGCCTCTTGTAATTCATCGTCTGAGCGCACGACGCGAAGGCCTCGCCCTCCACCCCCGGCGCTGGCTTTGACCATAACCGGGTATCCCGCTTTATGGGAGAATGTCAGGGCCTCTTCCAGCGTGCCAACAGTGCCATCAGTCCCGGGAACAACAGGCACGCCAATTTTAATGGCCAGAGCTCGAGCCTGGACCTTATCGCCGAGTAGTTCAAGTGAGTGCGGAGATGGGCCAATAAAGAGAATGCCGGCCTCTTCACACAGTCTGGCAAAATCAGCGTTTTCAGCTAAAAATCCATACCCTGGATGAATGGCATCGGCTCGAATACGCTTCGCCAATCCCACAATTTGTCGAGCATCAAGATAGCCTTGCACAGGACCTGGACCGACTAAATACGCTTCATTAGCTTTTTTGACGTAAATGGCGGTGGCGTCACTTTCTGAATAAATCGCCGCCGTGGCAATGCCGAATTCTCGACATGCCCGGATGACGCGCATCGCTATTTCTCCCCGATTGGCTATTAAAACTTTTTTTAACATTTGATGCTAGTGTTGGTGTCTCAGTATTTGAAATGAATGACCGTGCCCATGATACTCTGGTCTTTACGAGGTGGAGATAGTATCAGAAGATGAGCAAACGAATCAGGGATTCCCGCCAATTATTGATCCTTAAGAAGTGGATAATATTTTCCTTTTCGCATAAGGTTTTGGCCTTCCAGTGAAAGGGCAAACTGTTCAAAGGCCAGGACCTCCTGAGAGGGACGGGAATGAGTGATGAGCGTCACCGGTCGTTGGAGCGGATAACGATTGTCCAATATGGTTTGCACTTCCGGCTCCACCCGATTGATGAACAGAAGATTGATCGCGATCCCATCTTCCTTGGCCCGGAGAGCCGGGGTCATGGACACAAAGGTAATGGCCTCCAAATTCCCGCTCACCGCTTTAATGGCTTCATCCTCGGTTCCCGCTCTATAAGCGGAACGCGGAATCCCATCTGGAATCTGTAACGTTTTTTCGAAACCTTGTCGAATATTTTCATTAGGGGTTCGATTGATCAGCACAATTTTGGTTTGAGGAGCTTCCTCATAGATCTGAGACCAAAAACGAATTTTTCCAGAAAAGACATCCGCAACTTGCTGGATACTCATTTCTTTTACCGGGTTTGAAAAATTGGTTAAGACGGCAACGCCGTCTCTGGCAATGACCGTGGATCGGAGAGAAGGGACCTCTTCGCCCGTGATGCCAATATCTGCTTCGTTGAGTTCGATGGTTCTGATTGGTTTGGCATTGGGGTGCCAGAAAATATCCACGGAAACAGAGGGATGGCGGGACTCAAATTCTGCAGCCAGAATTTCCAGAAGATATCGCTCAGGTCCATTGCCAACGATGAGAATGGTTCCGGAAATCCTTGCTGGAACCGTAACCGGAGGTTCCGTGGTCGTGGATTCTTTTGAATGAACCGGGCTTAAGGGAAATACCAGTCCACAGAGAAAACCGATCACGATCAAAAAACTAATCTTGACCACGTTATATTTACAGAGCCTGATGGCCGCCATAATTTTTATGATCCCTCGTAAAAGCAACGGCCGCGTAAGTGGTCGAAAAAACAGATTAAGGTATCACCAAGAATGAAAAAACGGCCACATCTTTCCGGTTTATAGAAATAAATGTCAAGGGGCGGGGAATGTGGAAGATAGAATATCTTGAGCGGTCACCCTTATACATGTCCGCCCAAGCTTCATCCTATTCTCCTGCTGGGGGTTGAAAATTGGCCTCGGTCGGCTCCGCGCGTTGGCCCATAATAGGAGGGAGTTTGGAAAACTTATCCATTCGTTCATTCAACATATTATAGGCTTTGCCTTCTGCGAATCCTGTTTTATGTGTTCCTACAATTTTCGACGCAAAAGAGGACATGATTCGTCGGCTTTTGGTTGTGTTGCATTTTGGGCAAAGAGTTTCTTCCGGTTTCACGCTCAGCGCTTGCATGGCCTCATAACGATGATCGCAGCCTTCGCAGACATATTCATACAATGGCATAAATGACTCCTTTGAAATTGTACGAGGATGAACATGATTAGTATCTCTGTCAGGATCCCATTATATCGAAGATTGTATAGGCGTGGCCAATGGATAAACGTAGTGACCGTGGAAGTATTCAGAAAAGATTGACGGCAAGTTGATGACTTCACTATAATTTTTCGTTGGTCTTATTACAGTCAAATTTGGAGGAATGAGTCATGTCGGTGTTAATTAGGAAATTTAAATTGCCCACTGGAATGGTCAAGGAAGAACGCATTGACGATGCAGATCGCATTGAGCGGTATATGCAGTTTTTTGATAAGGAGCAGCAAGCCAAGCTTGATGCCGGCCAAAAGGTATTTTTAGACAAAGATGAATGGCAATTTGTGGATAACTGAATTCCTGCAGGTCAGGCTCCCTCTCCGTTATATTCCTGACAGGTTGTTCTCACGTAAATCTTTCATCGTGCCTGTGGGGCAGGCTCGGCGCACCACCCAGTGAAGGAGCATCACGACTATGGGGTATTGGATCCATGTGAAACGATCACTTGATGAAGCGATGATCCATCGGGATCGTTGTCCGGAGGTGCCTTCAGGCCCGCATCGGTCGGACTTTTGGGAAGGCGGGTGGACGGAATACCCAGATAAGGATACGGCTCTGGAATATTTGGAAAATACTGATGCCACCATGCAACTCAAATGTCCCTTATGTAAACCGTAACTCGTGGTTGCTGATAAAGGTGTTTTTCAGTTCACGAGTCCCTGAATAGGATT
>JACDDF010000636.1 GCA_013817135.1 Nitrospirales bacterium | reverse complement strand
GTCATAGTCGCCGCGGGCCTGCAAGATTAGGCTGAGATTGCTGAGGGTGGTCCCTTCTCCTTTCTGGTCGCCAATGACGCGTTGGATGTCGAGGCTCTGTTTGAGATAGGGCAGGGCGGTATCATAGTCGCCACGGGCTTCAAAGATTTGGCCGAGATTGCCGAGGGTCATCCCTTCTCCCATCTGATCCCCGATGCAGCGGAAAATGGCAAGGTTCTGCTTGAGAGCGCAGGGCGGTGTCGTAGTCGCCCCGGGCTTTATAAATTTGGCTAATGTTATTAAGTGTGGTGGCTTTACTTGATTCCGATGGAGACAAGGGAAGGGCCTGTAGGAATGCCTGTAACGCAGGCTCTAGATTTCCCAAAGAGAGCTGGCTGGCTCCAAATCGGCTCCATGCCCACCAAGGGGCGGGCGGATGGGGACGTTGAACGATATCCTGCACGAGTGTCAGGGTTTGGCCGAATTGGCTGGTTTTATAATAGAATCCGGCAACCTGTTCCGCTATTTCATCGGCTAGTTCATGGGTTTCTGCCATCCGGAAGTGGTAGATGGCCTCAAGGTCATCCGTCAACTTTTTTGTGAGGTGTTGACCTTGGAATTTGTGGTAATAGCCTATTTTTTTGTGCAAGGTCTTCATTTCTTCGGATGTAAATCCGGGATCTTCTAAAAATTCCCTGATGACCGGAGGAAATTCATAAAAGATTAATTCGGTTGCCGGGTCCACGCTCGATTCCAAGAGGGTATAGTTCACCAGGCTGGTGACACATGTCCCGGTGTGGTCTGGATTCTGTGTGATGGCCCGGAACGCATCGAGGGTGACAGGAATTCGTAATAGCGTGCCGGCGCGCAGGAGATAGTCCTCTTCCGCAGAGAGATGTTTGTGCAGTTGATCAAACACCAGGTTTTCCCGAAGACGGCTTAGGACGATTTGGGTAGCTTCTTTTGCCGTGTGGGCCGGAGTGTGGAGGTTTTCCAATGAATGCAAAAGTACCTGGGGTTGCGTGGAATCATGCTCCAACGTTTGTCCCAGCCATTCAATGGCCCGGTGGTTTCCACCTAACACCCCATACACTTCTCGTTTGGTCGAAGGGGGAAGAACTCGTAAGGAAGAAATCCGGTTCATTTTTTGGAGTACATCTCCAAAGGGAGCGCCTGGAACCGTTAATGCGTGGACTCCATATTGATCCAAAACCTGCAGGGGATACCGCCCGGTGAAAATTTTTCTGGTGGGAAATTGGAGTTGTGCGACTTCCTGAATGAACCAGAGGCTTTCTTGAAATTCTGGCAAGACTGTCAGCGAATCCAACGCCTGAATGCTCTCGAGATTGTCAAGAATAAAAGTGTAGGCTTGTTGACCTGTTCCCAAAGCCTGTAAGAGCAAGCCAATGCGCCTATGTGGATCAGGTTCGATCTGGACCTGAGTCACGAGATCGGTTTGTTCGATTTGATCTCTGAACGCTTCCCTGCGAAGAGTTTCATACACCATCGGGAAATCAAAAGGTGCCCGAAAAGAAATCACCCGATTTGTCGGGTCAGATTCGAGAAGCCGTTGGGCAAAGTGTCCTGCCAATGTGGTCTTTCCCACCCCACCATGCCCCGTGAACATGAGCGCGGGCTCCGTCCCTTCGATAAATTTTTTGAGGTGTTGCCGGATTTGTGCCCGGCGGCCGATAAATGCGCCCCGGGACAATACGGGCAATACGTGTTCGCCAATCATAAATGTAGAGGGAGGGGAATGAGCAGCGGGGAATGTCTGGCTCTTCCGGGTGACATCGATCAACGGGGCATCGACGGTGCTATCAAACAATACCGGGAGGGTCCATTGTGCAAATGGATCACCAGGATGAGAAATTTGCCCAGCTGAATCCGCAGGATTCAACCAACCTCCGCGAGCCAGGGTCTCTCTAGCGAGGGCTAAGGCGCGTCCCAGCGAATCGCCCAGGCTAATGCGACGAAAAAGTTCTGCATTGAAGGCTGACGCGGCCTTATCTTGAACCGAGAGGCGCATGCCAAGCACTCGAGGAATACCCTGTTCATGGAGAATTTGTGTGACACTGGAAAG
>JACDDF010000635.1 GCA_013817135.1 Nitrospirales bacterium | reverse complement strand
TGTGTTTGATCGAACCCAAGCGGCCATTCTGGCCATTCGCAAAGGGATCATCGAACTCGAACCTCGGAAAATATAAATATCTTGAGCATGGGTGTATTTCTGGAGCGCCTTCCGGTGGCGAGTGAATTGCGGTTTCTGGTTTTTACCTTGCCCGCCTATTTTCGTCAGTGCTAACATGACGCTATTGATGAGTTTATTAAGGAGGAGTGAACACAATGGCGAATGTGACCTTGTTGGTGTCCAAGTCCTGCGCAGCCTGTCCTAGCGCGAAATCGCTCTGGAAAGGTATGCGGGTCAAATATAGCTTTAGTTACCGCGAAATTGAAATTTCGTCGGAGGCCGGCATGGAACTCGCGGAACGGCATTCCATTCGTGCGACGCCCGCGACGCTGATTAATGGACGGTTGATTTTTATCGGTGTTCCGCCACGGGAGAGTGCTGAAAAAGCCCTGCAAGCGAAGGCCAAGCCAAAACCTAAGAAAGATGAGACGGATGAATAACGTTAGGGCTTTATTTCTAGGATAGGTCTCCACGCAACTCCCTGAAAAGAGAAGGTCCAGGGAAAAGGAAAATTATTATGCACGATCAGGATGAAGACGAACCCGAATTAGATATTGAGTTGCCCGTTTTTCCTATTGTTTCTTCCGGTCCTCCTCCGGAATGTTCTTTCTGTGGTGATCCCATGTCCCTGATTGACGGGGATTGGAGTTGCCCTGATTGTAATGGTGAACTCATAGGACCAGAAACCGGCTAGGAAGCTGCAGGATCGGTATTATAGCTTCCCATCCGATCGAACATAAAAGTCCGGATGTTTACCCTCGTCAGCGGCCCATTCTCTCCTCACCTCGAATCAGCTCTTGTCGAAACGGTCCAGCAGATTAAGTCTGCCGATTCCCGTGCGCCGATGGCCATTCTTGTGCCTTCTGAAGCATTGCGACGTCGAGTCCAGTGGCTGTTGTGCGCTGAACATTCCTGTGCGCTTTTTGATCTGCATGTTCTGACATTCCATCAGTTCGCCCTCCATCTTCACGAGGAGCGAGCGGCAATGAGTTCGCCGGAGGCAGAGGATACCTCGTTTGAACTCGTCGGCGATTTTTTCTATGAATATCTTCTAGCGGAGCTTTTGGGAAAGGGTGGGCAAACGGTCGGACCCTTTGCGGATCTCGAAGCCTCTTCGGGACTCAGACAGGCCGTATGGCGGAGCCTGCGGGATTTACTGGAAGCGCAAGTGGAACCAAGCGTGGCCCTCCAAGCCGTGGAGGAAGGGCTGTTCGATGAGGTCGCGGTCAATCGCTTACGGGGATTACTAGGGATTCAAGAGGCTCTCGGGCTTTTGAGTCGGCAGTTAGGGGTGGGATTGCCGGAAGATCTGGCTAATTCAGTGATTCCCTGGGTGGCGAACTCGCCGTTTCTCGCCAGACTTTCGACGGTCATCTACTACGGTTTTTACGACATCACCCAAGT
Organism: Nitrospirales bacterium; assembly: GCA_013817135.1. Classification (GTDB taxonomy): domain Bacteria; phylum Nitrospirota; class Nitrospiria; order Nitrospirales; family UBA8639; genus Nitrospira_E. The sequence continues at coordinate 604 of JACDDF010000635.1, read as the reverse complement.
ACAACTTTCGTTCTTGGAAGAAGTGGCTCGTATCATCGGTTCCGTAAAGGTCTTCTTTCCCCTGACTGATCATCCTGCCTATCAGTTTGCCCAACGATTCGTCGATCGACATCTGCTAAAAGCTGGAGTGGTGCACTCTCCCATTCAGGTGAGCCACGAACCATTCGGATCCGTGAATCAGGCCGTTTCTTCTCCGTCAGTCCAGGTGGTGAATGTGATTGGGGGACAAGGGGAGCTGGTTTTTACCTGCAAAGCCATTCTGCATGCGGTGGAAACGACAGGGCATACGTTTCGTGAGATTGGGGTGGTGGCCAGAACTCTCGATCCGTATGGGCCATTTCTGCGTCGGGTGTTTGAGGAGCATCGAATCCCATTTTGCACCACCGCGACCCTACCCCTGTTGGAAGAACCGGTTGCCAAAGTTTGGTGGCAGCTTGCCGGCCTGAGAGAGGAACAGTATCCGTGGCAGGCACTGCTGGATGTCGTGGCATCTCCATATTATCGCAGACTGTCGGTCAACGGCTGTTTCACCCATGAACAAAAACAAATCTGGAGTCAGGCTATTCGCCATTGGCGTCTTGTGCGAGGCCGGGCAGATTGGGAA
>JACDDF010000634.1 GCA_013817135.1 Nitrospirales bacterium | reverse complement strand
AGGTAGTCGATTTGCCTGGGCATGAAGCCAGGCCAGCCGTTGAAAAAGGCCCTGAATGACTGACTGTTGTGAACTCGCCCATTCATTCAGTCTATGAGCCTGCCGGATATCCAAAGGTCCAAGTTTCATCACATCCATAATCTCTTGATCCGTCAGTCCTCCTAACGAAGAACGGAGAATACCCACAAGAGCCAGGGCATCGGTGGGATCATCCAGGACGCGAAGCACATTCACCACATCAATCACTTCCTGACGCCGGTAAAAATGCCGCTCACCATCGGCCATGCAAGGAATGTTGTGTCGCTGCAACGCTTCAAGATACACCTGCGCATTGGTAAACTTTCTTAACAACACCGCGATATGCCCGGGACGCAAGGAGGTTCTCACTCCCTTCTCCATGATCCACTGTCTTCCCGGCACCAATTGTTCTTCAATCCACCCGGCTAACCATTCGGCTTCCACCCGTGTGGCCCGCTCAGCATCCCATTCGTCTTCCCCTTGAGGGTTGGCCATCACACAGATCTCCACTCCTGTCGAGCCGGAACCCGCCTCTCGCATACGTCCAACCGCCAGGGGGACATTGGGGGGTTGCACATTGGCTTGGGGAATGAACAAACGGTCAAACACGGCATTGACGGCTTCAAGAATGGCTCCATCACTACGAAAATTGGTCAGAAGCGTACACACGATCCCTCCATCTTGCGTCACTTTCTCCACGACCTGATCGAATGCCTCGATATCAGCGCGCCGAAAGGCATAGATCGATTGTTTGGGATCGCCCACAATAAAGAGCTTTCCCGGCATAAGTTGGATATCCCGCCAAAATCGCCCGTACGCATTGGGACGCTCCCCTAAATAAAGCAAAATTTCATATTGAACCGGATCAGTATCCTGAAACTCATCGACCATAATGGCTGCATAGGTCCCCTTCAACTGTTCTCGGACCATGGGATGATCACGCAGGAGATCTCTGACCCGGATCAAGAGCCCATCAAAACGAATCCATCCCTTATCTGAAAACACCTGGCGGACTCGTGCCGCAAATGGGCCAAGCACCTGAATGACCTTACTCAACAGGGCTCCATTGACTTGTAGCAGTTGTTGCGCAGCTTGAATCGCCCGCCTGGCATCTTGAAAATCCGACGCATCCCACTCTCCCGGTGCCTTGCCAATGGAGGAATCAAGCAAGACTTTCTCGTCATCAGACAAGTGGAAGTCCGTTGGTGGATCCCCCTGCCCCACCAAATCAAAGACGCGTTCAGCGAGAGATAAGAGTTTCTCAATTTTTCGAGGTTTGGCTCGATCGTATTGCGTCAGCAATGATCGGACCTGATGCTGTTTACTCTGTAGCCACATCCGAAAGGCCGCAGGGGATCCTTCAGAACCAACTTGCCGTTCCAATTCAGGAATAGAAATCTGATCCTGACAGAGCGAGAATGCAAAGGATCGAATCTCTTTCAGACCCATGTGATTGAGCAAGTCCTGCCACTGGGCATGCGCGGAACCGTTGGCACCTCATTCCTGTTCCAACCAGGCATCCCACGCATCTTGAAATATCCTAAGAAATTGAGTCCCTTCATGCTCGTGGAAATGAGGATCGACGCGGGCTTCTAAGGGATACAGGCGAAGGATATGAGCGGCAAAACTATGGAGCGTGGCGATTTGCGATTTTTCCAGATCACTCAAGGCAACGTGAATCTTCTCCCTCACATGCGCAGTGGACACATGGTAGCGTAGTCGGAATTCCTCCAGACATTGGCTGCCCCCCTCTCTACTCTGGACATCAGCCTCACAATCCAGCAACCCATGCAACCGGTCGCGGAGCCGGGCCTTCATTTCATTGGCAGCTTTATTCGTAAAGGTCAGAGCCAACATGTCTGACAAGCGTAACGGGTGCGGCTCCCTCAGAAGCGCATGAATCAGTCGATTGACCAACAGTGTTGTTTTACCTGTCCCGGCTCCGGCCAGCACGACCACATTGCAATCAAACGTCGTTTCCGCCGTGAGGCGTGCATCGGCATCGGGAAGGAGTTGGAGATTACTCATGGGTGGCACGTTGCTTTCGTCCCTGCCGAAA
>JACDDF010000075.1 GCA_013817135.1 Nitrospirales bacterium | reverse complement strand
ACCGGACTACATTTGGTCGTCGTCACCGGTGGGCTTGAGTTCTGTGATGTTCGTCACCACTAAGGGAGAGTGAATGGGAGTTTTCTCAGGCGATGGTTGTTCTGTTGCAAGCTCCTCTTGCTCAAGAAGTTGTTGGATATGTTCGGGATCAATTGAATCCAGTTCTGACAGGATTCGGTCTTTGTTCACCGATACACTCGTCCCATCCTCTCCCGTTCTCGTCATCGTATATTCTACACGAGCGATTTTCATCTTATTCCTGTCCTTTTCTTTTCGTTGTCTTTCATCATGACTCTCACGAAGCCGCTGTAGGGTATTGCGACAGGTGAATCTGGGATGGATCATGCGTGATCTGTAGGCTAGATGTGGGCAACAATGGCAGGCATTATATTGAGGCCTTTGTGGGAGCGCCGGGTTATTAGTACGGTCAATTCTAATTGGTACAGGGGATAAAGGCTACCCAGGAATTGAAGATGTGTCACCTCAAAACTTTTCTGTGCTAGTTTTATTTTCCCAATAATTCATTGACTACGGATCAATCTTTTCCAAAGCTGCGTGAAATTTATAGCATTCCTTCTTGATCTTTCGAACATATCTCTTAGATGAAAATTCCCAAACTCAATAATTTTGTTCCTCTTTCCCTTCACTTCCGAAAACCAGGGGGACAGCACAGTACGAATAATTTGAGAAACATGGGGTGGCCCTTCATTCTGTCGTGCGTGGTGTTCGCCGTTGTGGGGATGCTCGGGCTGTCCGGGAACCCTCCGTTGTGCCGGAGCAGGCTGAGAGTGATCTTGATGTGTTTGTCCGCCAGGGATGCCCGCATTGTGAAAAGGCGAAAATCTATCTCACCCGCCTAAAGCAACGGTATCCCCAACTCACCGTACCCGTTCGCGATATTGGTGAAGATCCCCAGGCGTTACTTCGTTTAAGAACATTGGCGGCGAAATTCGGCATTAAACAACTGGGTGTGCCGGCCTTCCATGTTCGAAGGGAGTTGCTCATCGGTTTTGACTCGGAGGAGACCACCGAAATGCAGGTGGAAGAACTGTTAGGGCGACCACCACCGGATGCGGGACCTTCCTCTGGCGCCTGTCTGGTTGAACCCGAGGCGCCCTGTCCCCCGGCACCCACACAAAGCGATGTCAGGGCGCAGCGTATTCAGATTCCTTTGTTAGGTGACCGGACTCTCCCAAAACTCGGCCTATCGCTTTTTACACCCTTTCTCGGACTTCTCGATGGGGCCGAGGGCTTAAGCTGATGAGCGGGTTGGTGATACTGGGATTGGGTATCCTTCTGCTGTTCGCTCCAACGCAATTATTTTAACCCAAGTCTGTCGGTGGTAGAAAGGTTCAATGCCCTTGAGATTATTCAGTAAGAGTTCTACAGTTAGGGTTTAACCAATAGGTAAAGAGTATTTCCCCCACGAATGTATACATGACATTGGAAATCCAAGAGGGTCTCAGGACGTTCCTTGGAAAGTTTGTGGAGGGCATGTGTTGGATGAACGCGAACGCGATCATGTGTTGGATGAACGCGAACGCGATCTCTTGTATGCCCAGCAGGTAGACCAGCTCTATGCCCTCGCCCCGGTTGGCATCATTGCCTCCCTCGTCAATGGATCTATTCTAACCGTTATCCAATGGAACGTGATTTCACACGGCATGTTGCTTACGTGGTTAACCGCTCTGATTGCGCTCAATGGGGTATGGGTCCTGTTGTGGTATCAATTTACCCACGCGACCAAAATTCCGCAGAAATCCCATCGCTGGGGTCGTAGATTTCTTGGCGGGACCTTTGCCTCCGGCGTGCTCTGGGGGACAACGGGTGCCATACTCTTTCCTGAAACCTCCATTCCGCATCAGATATTTTTGACCTTTGTGCTAGGGGGCATGATCGCCGGGGCCACGACTGTGTATGCGGCCTTGGAAGGGGCTTTTCTGGCCTATACCCTTCCGACCATGACCCCGCTCCTCGTTCAATTCTTTGTCCTGGATGATGAACAGCATATGGCCATGGGAGGTATGAGCCTGCTTTTCGTGGCGATGATGTTTGTCACCTTACGCCGCAACCATTCTGTGACGATCGCATCGATGACCTTAAGCCTTGCGTTGGGCAGGTCCAACCAATCATTGCAAAGCGAAATTCATGAGCGTAAACAGGCAGGGGTGGCTCTTCGAGAAAGCCAAGAACAGTTGCACTCGGTTGTGCAATCAACAGACGAGGGTATCATCTCGTTGAATAGTCAGGGGAAGGTGATGTTGTGGAATACCGGAGCGGAAAGCTTGTTTGGCTTGACGATGGAGGAGATGCAGGGTCAGAGTTTAGATCGCATCATCCCCGAACGGTTGCGTCTGGCTCATCAACAGGGAATTATACGGGCCTCGCAAGCCGGGGGGGGAAACTATTGAGGGGGAAATGTTTGAACTGATGGGGCTTCGAAGGGATGGCAGGGAATTTCCTCTTGAACTGTCTCTGGGGTATTGGCACAAGCACGGAGAGATATTTTTTACCGGCATTGTCCGGGATGTCACGGCACGCAAGGCGACAGAACAAGCCCTTCATCGCCGCGAGCAGGAACTCGAGCAAAGTCAAGAAGAGCTCCGGGCTCTTGGCGCCCAACTCATTTCTGCTCAGGAAGATGAGCGTCGCCGTCTTTCCCGTGAACTTCATGATGATATGAATCAACGGCTAGCCGTGGTGGCGCTCGAGATACAATCTATTCAGAGTACTCTGCCAGAGTCGGATCCGATGCAAAAGACTCTTCAACACTTGAATGATCAAGTGTCCTCGCTTTCCGATAACGTCCGGCATCTAGCCTACCAGTTGCATCCTTCGATTTTAGATGACCTGGGGTTAGTCGTCGCACTCCAGTCCTCTATTAAAGATTTTTCTCAATGGGAAAACATTCCAGTCACGTTCCAACCCCGTGATGTACCTCGCATTTTGCCTCAGGATATCGCGTTATGTGTCTACCGGGTTACGCAGGAATGTTTGAAATGTGGCGAAGCATGCGGAGGCGTCTCAGGTGTTTGTGGAAGTGATGGGACTGGAGACCGGCCTCCAGCTCGTCATTACGGATAATGGTAAAGGATTTATCCCTCAGGCTGTCCGGGCAGGGACTCACGGGTTAGGGCTGATCGGGATGAAGGAACGAATTCGTGTGGTGCAGGGGACCTTTGACGTCAAAGCCTCCATGGGCAAAGGCACCACAATTTCTGCGTGGATTCCACTTTTTCCAGAAACCTAACCCCAATTTCGAAATTTCGTTTTCCGTTTGAATGTGCTTCTACTTCTCATTGGAGCCATCAGATGGAACTCAGGCTCTTTTTGAAATATTTCATGAATAGGTGAAAAGGGCGTAGGTCTGAGCATGGTTGAATCCTCATCAAGCATAGAACCCAGAATTTGTATTATTGAGGATATGATTATTCAATGCGAAGGGGCATGGACCATTCCAAACTTAGCGGCACTGGATCATGCGCTTCAGACCATCAAATGGCCGGATATGTCCGAACTCATGTGCGATACCATGAAGATCAGTGCAATGGACACCGGGGGAGCGGTGTTGTTGCATCGCACGCTGATGACACTCCGCAAGGAAGGACGTCGGGTCTCGGTTCAAGGGTTGCGAGCTGAGTTTGGCGAATTGCTACAGATGGTCTCTTGCAACCGGAGTCGAATCGATGAAGTGGATGTCTCAGAACCCGGATACCTGAGTCAGCTCGAACAATGGGGGAGGCAGAAAAGTCAGCAAGCGGTAAGAGCTCTGGATTTTGTCGGAGAGGCAACGGTTCATGTCTCCGGGGCACTCCGACGGCCTTCATTAATCAGGTGGAGGGCGGTGTTCCACAGCCTCGACCGGGATGGGTATCATGCGTTGCCGATTACCGGGTTGCTCGCCTTCCTCATGGGTGTGGTGATTGCGTATCAGGGTGCCGAACAATTGCGCCAGTTTGGAGCCAATATTTTTGTGGTGGATCTTGTCGGCATCTCATTGTTCCGGGAAATTTCTCCCTTGATCGTCGCCATTCTGATTGCCGGGCGTTCGGGATCAGCCTATGCCGCTCAGATTGGAACGATGAAGGTGACGGAAGAGTTGGATGCCGTCAGGACTCTGGGGCTTTCGCCCATGCAATTGCTGGTACTTCCACGGGTCTTTGCGCTCGTCATCGCTGTTCCTCTTTTGACGGTGTATGCGGATATTCTTGGAGTCATTGGAGGCGCCTTGGTTGCCTCCAGTCAGCTTAATGTCAGCGGAGTGGAGTTTGTGGGGCGATTTGAAGAATCCGTGGCACTCCGGCACTTTTTCCTCGGGATGGGGAAAGCCCCGTGTTTTGCCGTTATCATCGCTATGGTCGGCTGTTATCAGGGGTTTCAGATCCGGGGCAATGTCGATGATGTGGGAAAAAGAACCACGATTGGTGTGGTCCAAAGTATTTTTCTGGTTATCGTGTTTGATGCGGTGTGTAGCATTGTCTTTAGTTGGTGGAAAATTTAACGATGCCTTCAGAAACACTGTACACGTCAAATCCTGTCATTGAAGTGAGCCACGTCTGCACACGATTTGGTTCCACTGTTGTCCATGAGGATGTCAATTTAACGATTATGCCGGGGGAGATCTTTGCCATCGCAGGTGGCAATGGATCAGGGAAATCCACACTCCTACGAGAAATCATTGGATTACACGAACAGACTGAAGGAACCATTCGACTTTTCGGACAAGACGTGTCAGGGCTAGGAGAGCAGGACGCACAGAATGTGTACCGGCGATTGGGGGTCATGTTTCAGCAGGGCGGGTTATTCAGTTCGTTGACGTTGGCCGAAAATGTGGCCGTGCCGTTAAAAGAGCATACGGATGTCTCATCGGAACTGATTCGCGACATTGTGGCCATGAAAATTGCCACGGTCGATCTGCCCATGGACAGTGCCGGTAAATTCCCAAATGAATTGAGTGGGGGTATGCGGCGACGGGCTTCGCTGGCACGGGCGATTGTCATGGATCCCGAACTACTCTTTCTGGATGAACCCACTGCCGGCTTGGATCCCATCATTGCGGCAGGATTTGATGATTTGGTCCTTCAGTTGAAAGCGGTACTCGGATTAACTGTGGTGATGGTCACGCATGACCTTGATTCTCTCTGGCGCATCGCAGATCGTGTCGCAGTGCTCGGGAACGGCACAATCCTGGGTGTAGGGACAATGCGAGAACTGGCGGAATCACGCGATCCTATCATTCATGAATATTTCCATGGCCCCCGGGGAAGGGCGGCCCAGAGTCAATACGGGGTATCATGATGGAGCCGCGAGGTAATTACGTCATTGTGGGAGTGTTCGTCTTTGTTCTGGGTGCGGTTGCGGTTGGAATGGTGTTGTGGTTGGGGAAATCGGATTACCGCGGCGCGTATGACCAGTACCATGCCTACATGCGACAATCCGTGTCCGGGTTAAGCGTCGACTCGACGGTGAAATATCGGGGGGTGAATGTGGGGCGAGTGAAGGAGATTGCCTTGAATCCGGATAATCCCGAGGAGGTCCGTCTGACGCTTGATATTCTTCGGGGCACCCCGATCAAGACCGATACGGTCGCGACGTTGGAGACACAAGGATTAACCGGATTGGCGACAATGAATTTGGAAGGAGGGAGTCTCAATGTTCCGAGATTGGAACCCGAACCCGGTCAGGAATATCCAGTCATTCAGACGAAACCCTCGCTGTTCTTTCGTTTGGATATGGCACTCTCGCGTCTTCTTTCAGAGCAGGGACTTTTCAATCTCTTGAGCAGTATGCATGCCTTGAGTGAACAGGCCACGGCTTTCCTGAATGAGGGAAATCGCTTAAAGATGGAAGGCATTCTGAATGACCTTGCCATGGTGTCTCATACATTGAGTCGGCATCAGGAAACCATGGCCCAGGGAATTGATCGGGCGGCTGAAGCTGCCGAGAATCTGGCCATCCTGACCTCAACGGTGAACGAAGACATGCCAAGACTGGTCGCGCGCATTCACCAGAGTGCCACGGCGGTCCAAGGGGTGGCGGAAGAATTAGCCCGAACGGGAAAGACGCTGGAGACCGTCGTTCAGGACAGCCGTCCGGACATCCAACAATTCACACGCGAGACATTGGGCGAAACCGGGCAATTAGTGACCGAACTCCGGCAGCTTACAGCCACGTTGCAACGGGTCGCGCATCACATCGAGCGGGCACCCGATTCCCTCATTTATGGGCGTTCCTCTCAGCCCAGAGGTCCCGGTGAGTAAATCTATGAAAGCTTTGTTCCTACTTACGGCAATATTTTTTTTGACAGAACTTTCCGCCTGTGCGCTCTTTCGAGGGACGGATGAGCCCATGCGCTCGTATGTCCTGGAAATAGCGAAGGGGGGAGACGCTCTGGAAATAACCAAATCCCGTCTCATGAATGTGCCGGATCTTTTGATCTCGCCCCCTCAACCGGCTCCTGGCTTTGAATCGCCACGAATGGCTTATGAACAGGTTCCGCATGAACTTCAGTATTTTGCCACTAGCCAATGGGTCGATTCTCCCGCTCGTATGCTGTTCCCGTTAATCACAAACGCACTCGAAACCAGTGCGGAATGGGGTGCGGTGATTCAACTGCCTTCCGTGCTTCGAAGGGACTATCGCCTGGACCTATCCCAGGTGGTTTTGGTTCAGGAATTCACGCAACAACCGAGTCGAATTCGATTGACCCTGCGGGCTCAACTTGTAACGGTCTATGACCCGCGTGTCATTGGAACGCGGAGTTTTGAATTTCGGGAAGCTGCACCAAGCGAAGATGCCTATGGTGGTGTGCAAGCTGCCCAGAAAACGACAGGGAGGTTCTTGGTTGAGCTGAAACACTGGTTGCAGGGCTGTCTACAAACTGGTCAACCGTCACACTGCTAAGTCGTGCATCTTTCGGGATGGAATAGAGGGAGACTGAGCATGTTTACGAAGAATGCATTTTCTATAGTACGTCCTCCTGGGGACATCGCGCTGATGGGGTTTGCATTCCGGTTGATGACGGATGTGGGGGCGAACGTTTAGGAAGAAACGATTGAGAAAGGTAAATCCCTCTATCAATGTTTGTGTTGTGCCTTTCATGGGAAGGCAGGAGCAGGGATGGGTATCCGCTCTTTAATCCGCCACCTGCAGATTTGAATGCCCCGGCAACTCAGAGGAAGACGAATGAGGAATTATTAAACACGATCAGAAATGGACATCCCAATACCGCCATGGGAAAGTGGGAATACGCCTTGTCGGAGGAGGAGTTGAGAGAAGTCCTGGCATATATCAGAACGTTCAGCGGAAAAATAGTCCCTTGAACGACTCCGGGAAAAATTAATAAATCTCAATGGGATGGCCACACATCTCTCTCGCACTTGCTTTTTTTTAATATGTCCATTATTCTAGACATATGGAAATTAATGATGCCCTTCTGGCTTTTGCGGCCCTCTCACAAGATACGCGTCTGCGTGTCTTTCGTCTGCTGGTGGAATATGGCCCGGAGGGGGCACCCGCCGGGACGGTAAGGGAGGCCCTGGCCATTCCCCATAACACCCTATCCTTTCACCTCTCGCACATGAGCAACGCGGGGCTGGTCCTCTCACGGCGAAAAGGCCGGTCCATCATCTATAGCGCCAATTTTGAGTTTTTTACGGACCTGATTCGCTACATGGTCAAGGACTGCTGCCGCGAGGATATGGCCAGTATTCGTGACAATAAAAAAAAGAAATGCAGCATCATTGAACTCTCGAATTGTTGCTAACCCCCTAACAAGGAGACACATCCATGAAACGTCTTCATATTCATATCGGAGTCGAACAGTTGGAAGAAGCCATCGGGTTTTACAGCAAATTGTTTGGGGCGGAACCGGTTAAACGCAAACCGGACTATGCCAAATGGATGCTCGAAGATCCCCGCGTCAACCTGGCCATCTCCACGCGGGTTTCTACGAAAGGTGTGGATCACCTGGGGATTCAGGTTGAGGAGGAACAGGAGTTGGACGAGATCCGGCAACGACTGAAAACCGGAAATCTGCCGGTGGCCGAAGAAGGTGAGACCCACTGCTGTTATGCCAAATCGGATAAATCCTGGGTATTGGATC
>JACDDF010000074.1 GCA_013817135.1 Nitrospirales bacterium | reverse complement strand
GGACCAAGGCCACGGCTTCTCGCTTAAATTCTGGACTGTGATGCCTGCGTGTTCGTTTCATTCCACACCTCGTTTCGAATTATTATATAATTCTTAACTCGGTGTCCGGTATCGCAGGGGACGATCAGTCTTCGGTGAGATAGCGATAGAGGGGGTGTTTCTGTTCTCCAATCACCGTGATTTTATTAAACAAAGGGAATTCCAAGGAATACTTTGTATAGCAAAATTCGGCGATTTCCTTGTTGTCTCCAGGTTCCTGTTTGCCAAAGTCATTCGCGGGAAAGGCCAAAATCGTAAATCCCTCATCGCGGTATCGTTCATATAACGTTTGCAGTCCAGCGTACTGCGGCGTATTTCCACAAAAACTTGCCGTATTCACGATCATCAGGACCTGTCCCTTGAACTCGTTGAGGGAGCGTGGTTTATTATCAATATCTTCCATGGTGAAGTCGTAAATTTGTGAAGCCGGTTTACTCTTTGTGATATCAGATTTTGATGACTGTTGATTTGCAGGGAGTACTTGAGCCGGAGGTTCATTGGCCACTGCTTCTCCTATAGAGGTTGTATAGTCTTGGCTACATCCTCCAAGGGTTGCCAGCCCAAACAAGCTGGCTAAAAAGGCATAACGAGGAGTGAATGGATTTCGGTCTGGCATGGTGGATCCTCCTAAGATGATGGATAACCAGTCGTTTGTTTACTCCAGTGTAATTCTGAATCTCAGGTCAGGGCAATTAGCCTAGATAGAATTATCAACCGTATCACTATGTGTTGAGACTTTTTCCTAATAAACCCATACAGGGTTCTAGGTAAATAGCCGAAGGCATTTGTGCTTGAGAATATAATCGGAAATGGGCTTAAACAGATAGTCTTTGGCCCCGCCTTCGATAGCCTTGATCATCGTCGATCGAGTGGGATCTGCAGACATCACGATCACCGGAACGGTAGCAGATCTTTGCCGGAGTTGGTTCAGCATCGTCAAGCCATCCATGATCGGCATTTCGAGATCAAGGAGAATCCCATTAACGGATTCGGTCTTGAGGACCTCAAGTCCCTGCAGACCGTTCGAGGCGGTGGTCACTTCAAATCCAAGCTTTTCCAATCTATCGCGAAGAAACAGAATTATGGTTTCCTGGTCATCGACTACCAGAATTCGTTTGCCCATAGGACGTTCACCTGATTCCTAAGCCAACGTTTCTATATGTCTAATTTCTGTTTTATCTTCACCTTTATCATATCGACTTCAGTCCTTGTGGCGTCAAAGGAAAATGATGAAACCTTAGACAATATGGCGTGACTAGAGGGTATGGGGTATAGGGGAGGCATATGAGGTGGAGAAAGGAAGCCCTCATAGTAACAAGTCTTCCAAAGCCCCTCCAAGTGTGACGCGGCTTTGAGGCACGTTATTTAAAAAAAGGCGTGAAAGTTTTGATTAACCCACAAACCAGGCTAAGGGGAACCTTCAAGCCAAGGAAAGAGTTGCTGGAGGATCTGATCCTTCTTGCCGATCCCACCGATGAATTGCTTGAATTCCCCATTCACAAACAAGGCTAAGGTAGGAAGGGATTGAATTTCTAATTCGCCGGGAATGAGAAAATTCTCCTGCACGTTCATTTTGAGAATAAGGAGGCGTTCGCCAAGTTCGTTCTGAATGTGTTCCAGTTCTTGAGTAAGGGCCTGGCAATGTCTACAACCGGGTTGCCAAAATTCTACCAAAACGGGGACGGACGATTTTTCAATCATCCCATCAAAATCTCGATCAATTATTTCCTGAATCATGTTCGCCAATCTTGATTACTTCATTTTGCATAGGAAATTCACGCATTTTCCGAAAACAATAAATGATCATAATGTCATAATGAAGTGATTTGTGACGGTGGGTTGGATAATTTGAATCTTGTTTTTGAGCATTTTTTGGGTTGTAGTGTCTTCTCCTGACTTTCCGGTGAGACTTGATTAACACCATGGCAAGACCAGTCCTATTCTATTTTGAAGTTGATCTTCCAGGACGAGAACGCAGTTTCGCTTTCTCCTGTCTTTTGTGGATGACTTGAGTGTTCCGGGAAATTCATCCATGAGGACTTTAGTAAAATCAGGAATAAAAAGGAAATCCAGGCGACCAATAACGTGAGTGTGAGTAGGAAGGTTGCGGGAAAATTTCCGCCTAGAGCAACAACATCAGGCCCGGCCAGTCAGTCGCAACCGATTTTTAGCAAACCAGGCGTAGGCTTTCACCAAGAGTTTATTGAAGATTGGCCTGCGACTACATCGGGCAAGAAACCCTAGCCCAACTCCCTCCCACATTTCTCTGAACACCTCTACTCCCGTTATGAGGGTTCCACCCGACCATCGGGCATGGATCACCTTCCCCAAATCACATTGGTTCAGTCCAGGGTCTGTGGCATGAAAAGAGGAATTTGAGAAATCAATGAATTGAAGATGGTCTTTTCGATTGAACATTTTCATCAGATCGATCTCTCGACGACAAATCGGGCATTCGCCGTCATAATACACCGTCAGCGGATACGGCTTGACAGAATGGGGCCGTGGTCGCATTCCATCGTGAAAAGCAGGAGGTGCTGGGCTAGATCTAATGAATGACTTCCTATCCATGCCTTGTTTATCTAATGAAAAGCTCATCTTGCCTTGAAAAATTATTTCTTCCCAAAGTTGGTGAGGTTAGGGCGGTGGGGCCGGCTTGAGTGTCTTCAAGTAGGCTTGGACGTCGGCAATCTGCTGGACGCTCAGTCGTTCCTCCCAGGCGGGCATGTTGCCACGCCCTTTCATCACGGTTTTCCAGAAGGTGTCGTTATTCTCAAGGACAGGATTTTCCTGTAATTTTGGGCCATATTCCCCTTTTGCCAGATGACCGTGACAGGCCTTGCAGTTATTACCGTAAACGTCATAGCCCCTCGAGGCGATACCGTTTGGATAATCGAAGGGCTGAAAGCCCGGTATAGACGCCACGCGAGGTTCTTGGGAAAGACCTGCTTGTTCACCCACTAGCCCCTTTTCACCTTCCGGTTGTATGGAGGAAAGCGCGGATTCACCGGATACCTTCAGAAGGGTCAACATTCCACGGGGATATTTCTTATCGTCAGCCACATGGGGCACGACATGGCAATGAAACAGCCAGGTTCCCTCATACTTGGCACTAAACTCGACGACTTTGATTTCAGCGGGTCCGACGGTGAGGACCGCGTTGGGATTGTTCCATCCAGGGAATTCCGGAATTGACTTCCATCCATTTTTGACCATGAAGATGCGGAGTGTGAAATTCAAAACCGATATTGGCCAGTATCATGCGAGCCCGATCACCTACTTTGGCTTTTAACGCGATATAGCTGGGAGCAGACAGGCTATTGATCGTGTGGGTGTCGTAGAGGCCATCACCATTCGTGTCCCACTCGTCCCAAAACGTGACAAGTTCCTGATCAAACTGCGGCCATGAAGGATCTTCGACGACAAACAGTCCGTACATGCCGTGATCAAGGTGATTCGCTGTATCGAAATGGCAATGATATAAATAATAGCCAGGATCTTCCGCCACCCATTCATAGGTGTAGGATTCACCCGGCATCTGGAGTTGCTCACGTCCCATGGTCCGCTGGCCATTGCCGTCCATATTAAATGGATGCACTCCGTGAAAGTGCAGGGTGTGTGGGAGTTGATGCGTGTTGGTGAAATGTACCTTGACCAGATCGCCTTTGTTGACCCGAATGACAGGGCCGGGAACCGACGGCTTTTCACCTTTTAAAGCATAGGCCCAAACAGTCACTTCTTTTTTGGGATTCTCCAGTAACGTAATGCTCATTTCTTCAACGGTGACGGAAAATTCCTTGACTGGTCTTTCCTGGGCCTGAAGGGAATTAACAAGGTATCCTCCAGAAAGCCAAATCAAAAACAGCAGTATCAGGTACCGTTTAGGAATGTTCATACGATGTCTATCCACGGTGTCCTCCCTCGACTCGGTTGTTGCTCAGGCCCCTGCCAGGCAAGGCAGGGGGGCTGGCCGGTTTCCAGGTTTGGTCATCAGCATCTGAACGTCACTGATGGCTCGTTAAGTTAATCCACTCTCACCATAACAAAAATAGAATTACCACATCCGGAAACATTGCTCGGAATATCCTTACGTACGAATGTGCTCTCGGTTCCGGTAAAGAGTATCACGCCAGGTTCGCAGAGTCGTGGCTGAGTGCGGGCCAATGTCTTCGAGAGGGCACAGGGGCATATCCGTGACCCCGGCTATGGACCCGCACATGGCTGTGACGGAAAGCAGGAAGCTTCCTGGGAAAATGTACCGTTTGATGAAATTCACCGATCGTTTGGCTGTTGCGTAACGCTGGTCGATATTGGTGATGGCTTGTCGTAGCATCATGCCTTCGGACTTCAGGAGTTTTCTCCACTTGCTATCATACGAATGGAAATATTGGACACGGGCTTCATTTTGATCCCGTTAGCCGGGTCATGTGTCATCATTTTGCCAATTCCGAAAATGCTTCCAACGCTCGCTCCCGGGATTTGCCGAGTTTGACGATCGGCAGGGGATAATTTTCTCCGAGTTTCACCCCCGCCTCCACCAAGACTTTTTCGGGCGCTTCCCATGGATTATGCAGGTATTTCATCGGCATTTTTTTTAATTCAGGGACGAACCGCCGAACATACTCGCCATTTTCATCAAACTTTTTTCCCTGCGTGACGGGGTTGAAAATTCTAAAAAATGGTGCCGCATCGGCCCCACAGCCTGCGATCCATTGCCAACTGGCGCTGTTGTTGGCCAGATCGGCATCCACCAAGGTATCCCAGAACCAGTCTTCCCCAAGGTGCCAGTGCAACATGAGATTTTTGACCAGAAAGGATCCGACAATCATGCGCACCCGGTTATGCATGTAGCCGGTATCCCACAGTTCACGCATGCCGGCATCCACGATGGGGTATCCGGTTTGGCCTTGTTGCCATCTTTTCAAAGCCTTCTGATCTTTACGCCAGGGAAAGGTATTAAATTTCTTTTGCAGATTTTTTCGGGGGAGGTCGGGGAAATGGAAGAGCAGACTGTGGGAAAACTCCCGCCAGCCCAGCTCACTCAGAAACGTTTCCCCGTCCTTCCGCCATCCTTCCGCGCCCATGCGTTGTTTGGCCGCATGCCACACCTCATTTGGTGAGATTTCTCCGAAATGCAGGTGCGGCGATAATCGCGAGACATTATTTCTGGAGGGATAGTTCCGGCCTTCTTTGTAGTGGTTGAGGCCGCTTTTGAGAAATGCTTTCAGTCGGGCTTGTGCCCCGACTTCTCCTGGCTCCCAATGTTTGGCAAGTTTTTTGTGCCAAGGGAAGGTTGGCAGCAGGTCTAATTCTTTCAGTGCCAGACCTCTGTGCGTGGATAGCCTTATATCTTTTGGGGCTTTTGGTGGTCGTCGGGGTTCATTGCCCTTTCCGAGACATCCATTTTGATAAAAGGGAGTGAACACCTTATACGGAGTGCCGTCGCTTTTGAGCGCTGTCTGGGGTTCAAAGAGAAGGGCGCCGTTAAAGGTGTGAACCTCAATTCCTTTGGTCTGCAATGTTTCCTGAATGTGTGCATCGCTTGCGATTCGCCAGGGCTCGTAACATCGGTTACAATAAATCGCTTCTGCTCCTGACTCCTTCATGAGGTTTTTTATTATCTTTTCAGTCGATCCTGCCTGGAAGCAAATCTTTCTCTCCAAATTTTCGTTCAGGGCCTTGAGACTTTCATGCAACCACCAACGGCTGGCCGCGCCGAACTTCCATTCTCCGCTATTTTCCTCATCCAAAATAAATAACGGGACGATAGGGTGCCCTCTTTGATGAGCGGCCAACAAGGCCGGGTTGTCCTTGATGCGTAAATCCTGGCGAAACAAGACCACGATGGGGCAATTGGTTCTTGTCATGCCTTATGCCTTCCACACTATTTAAAGCCGTAAATTCAATGCTCCCACACTACCCAAAAGAAAAATTTTCGTAAATAGCATTTGGCTTAATCCTGATTCAGCCATGGGATGGTATTTGGTAGATTTCCGATGGAGGTGAAAACCCAACACTCGTTGTATTAAAGATTATCCGGTTCACCCCAGGTCAACCGTCTTTCAATGAGCCAGTAGGTAATGCCTAGCGCCAGCACCACGGCAGCAGTCGCAAAAATATATGGAGGTGTGATTTCTTTGAAATCGAAAATGATCACCTTTCGGGCTATGGCCATTAATGCTGTAGCCACGACCATTTTAATGTGAATGACGTCTTTGCGTATATACAGCGTAATGTTAATAAAAATTTCTATGGCAATGAGAACGGCTAGAAATGCTCCAAATGTGGTTACGATATCCCTGATGGTAAATGTCGTGAAACTCGGTAATATGAGTTTTTGATAAATGAGATACACGACATCAACGACTCCCCACAAAATGGTAAACACCATCAAGACTGCCAGGACTTTTACAGCTGCCCGTATGGTCTGGTGGAGGACTTGTATCAGACGATCTTCTTGATCGAGGGATAATTCTTCTTGCCCTATTTTTTTGAGCCGGTCTTTGCGGAAGTGTTCCATCAAGGAATCCACGATGTTTTCGTGGCTTCCCAAAAACTTTGTATTGAAATCCTTCTCAACGAGGTTTTCGAGTCCTTTCACGGCCTGAAATTCTTCCCCGGATACCCTTTTAAATCCCATGCTCCAGTCGGCATACTCGCGACGATCAATGGCTTTTTTCTTCAGCACTTGAAAATCGGTGTGGCGAGAATCCTTTTTAATTCTCCCAATCAATTCATTTACCGTATTCTCTTCCCCTTCCAGAATTTGAATGAAGGTATTGTTCCCATGGAGCAGCATTCCTGTAATGCCCAATTGCGCATTGTTTTCCCGGCTGCTCCTTAGAATCTGTTCCAAATCCTCTTGTGACATCGGTTTCGTGGCGGTACTGATGTACGAAATTTGAATCATTGGTGGAATTCCCCCTTTACATGGGCTTAAAGTCTATGATGTAGATTTTTGATTGTAGCCGTAGGGGAATAAGTCCGGTAGGTCATATGGCACAGTAGGAGGATAGGGATTAGAACAGTTTCCATCTCAAGCCGTAAGAAAAAGGATCCCGGCTTTAACGGGAGGAATCATTTCTTGTGGTGTGGAATAATTTCTACTGAATTTAGTGCAACTTTCACACTTGGAAGGCCGAGGTTGAAAGCAAGGTCAATTTCCTCGGTCTCATGGGCACCTGATAGGCCCAGTTTGTATTCTCAAATTTTCATGCCCCGAATGGCGTGGAAACAAAAAGTCCTCCAGAGGTCTATCC
The DNA here is from genome assembly GCA_013817135.1 of Nitrospirales bacterium. Lineage (GTDB taxonomy): Bacteria > Nitrospirota > Nitrospiria > Nitrospirales > UBA8639 > Nitrospira_E. The sequence continues at coordinate 813 of JACDDF010000074.1, read as the reverse complement.
GCTAAACCCTCACAATACCTTTTTTAGATCCTGGGGTCCTGGTGAGATTTGGCACTACGGAAGAGTTTATTGCAATAATCCGCTAATTCGGCATTTGAGCGGTAAACCAGGTCGAAATCCCTTTCATGCCATTACGCTCCACATTCGAGCCGTCCCACACGGCAAAGGCCACTGGAAAGCTTGAACCGGATGTAAACTGGACATCATTGGGATCATCAGTCGTCAGGGATCGTTTCATGACGACCCGCCACGTCGGTCCATTGCAGCACCCTCCCTTCAGGGCACCATACGGTTCCCATAATCCGTTCCCCACGACGTTTTGTGTTGACTGGGTGGTGAGCGTGCTAAAGCCATTGGCGTTCAGATCTTCTACTGAACTGATTCGGAGTGAAGGGTCTGACATGATATTTCCTGACCAGATACCCTCATTAAAAGGCCCGGCGCTTCGTCCGGTACGATTCGTATACGTGACCCCTCCTGACGGCTCCTCATAATAATAATCCCAGGCTATAGAGGGGTATTGTTGATCCACGTCCCACATGCCGGCCACTCCCGTGCCAAGGTCTTTTTGCCATTCAGCGTTCCATCGCCAAATATTGACGGTTCCCCCCGATTGACCCATGCATTGAAATGGGGGAGCCCCGGCATCCTGAACGGGAAACTGGATGGCCATTTGATCTCGAAAATCTTGAGGCCCGATGGTGGTGTTGTTGAGGGTCTGGTCACCCCAGTTAGCCCAGACGCCAATGTCTTGTCCATTGGTGGCCATTTTCACCATCACAGTCTTCACGGAGATATTGGGATGCATGGGGG
>JACDDF010000073.1:3595-8128 GCA_013817135.1 Nitrospirales bacterium | reverse complement strand
GCTCATAGACATCATGGATGGATGATCCTTTCATACGATAGACTGCGTCGGCTTCGTCGAAAATTTTTTCAATCAATTCCCAATCTTGCCGTGAAACATTATAGCGTTGAAAGAGTTCAGTAAGAGCTGGCTTCTCCCACATTGGTATTTTGTGGTCATAGCTCACGAGGGCCTCTAACATTTTGGATGTCAAACCCCTCTGATGCATTGACTGTAAAACCCCTGCACTTTCCTTTTTAAAACGCTGCTCAACCGCCGCTGTAAAATATTCGCTCAATTCTGAAGATTGGGATTTCACTAGTGCCGACTGTAATTGGATGAGGCCATGAATTAGTTGATTGGCCTGGGAAGTCCCCTCCGGCGGAAGAACATTGGTATCTTCAAACGTGGCTAAGAGGGCCATGACGGAACCAACTAAGGCCGAACCAGTTCCCTTTGAAGAAAAATTTGCTGAAGATTGGTGCGACGAGGCACCCTCGCGGTGAGCAAGAAATAAATGACCCGGTACCCACTGTTTATAAATAAAGGCTAAGCGAACGTTTATCTTCTCCTCCTGAATTGGCTTAGAATTTTCAACTCCTGACAAGGAATTATTCTCCAAGCCTCCTTCACTTCTACTTACACTAGTCCCCCACACGAGCAAGACAGTCACCCCTACCCATACAGTCAAGGAGATCCACGACACTTTACGATTGCCGCCCTGGTAGATCATCGAACTCATGCCTTTCACTTGTCCTTTGATTCTATGAACCATTCGCTTGCCGTCTTCACGTTTCTGCAAAACCGATGCTTTGTTCATGCCTACCTCCAAACTTCATTGTCCTGGCTTATCGGTGTTCTACACCATTTAGGGGACTGCATGTATTGTCCTCACCAAGCAAGAGGCCATTTTTCACAGCTGCATCACAAATTCTTTCAAGAATGATCCCCTCACGCTCCAGTGCCCTATCTTTCTGCGGAGTCGGCAGTTGCTGTTTTAGAAAAATTGGGAGCCTGCACCACTATTCGAGAAATAGCCTGCACCCATAGCCTTTCAATCCGCCATGATCAAATCTTGGAACAATACCTCCAACAATCCGTCATGGAGAGACCTATCATTTTACCAATCCATATTGGCTCATATTGTGTACTCCCACGTCCGCAGGAACCGGAGGGAAGTTCCGGCTGCAGCGCAGCCTTTCATCTATAACAACTCGTAAACTCGCCTCCTAGGAATTTCACGAGCAAAACAGTCCCCCTTTCCATTTCAGTGGACAAGACTGCCTGGCCGTCTCCTCGCGCTCTTCTCTTTCTCTTTTCAAGCTGGTTCCTATCGAAATCAGGATCGCTACGGCGGACATACGTGCAATCTTTTATCCCTCCAACATTGACCATTTTCCTAGCGTTATGAGACATTCAGGCATTGAATCATTGATTGACCCTATATCCCATTCATCAACGGTTATGTTTGAAGGAGCACTTTTTCATGTCAAAATCCTTGAAGAAAAATAGCCTGGCTCTGACTGAGGGACCCGACCGTGCGCCCGCTCGGGCCATGCTTAGGGCCGTCGGCCTGACCGACGACGACTTTACTCGACCTCTTATCGCAATCGCCAATACCTGGTCTGAAATCACCCCTTGTAATTATCATCTCCGCGATCTTGCGGCGAGTGTGAAGCAAGGGATTCGCGAGGCGGGAGGGACCCCTATCGAATTCAACACGATCGTAGTCTCAGACGGTATCAGCATGGGGACGGAGGGTATGAAAGCCTCCTTGATTAGCCGAGAAGTAATCGCAGACTCCATTGAATTAGTGGTTCGAGGACATCTGTTTGACGGAGTCATTGCCTTGTCGGGTTGCGACAAAACCATTCCAGGATGTGTGATGGCCCTGGCCCGTCTGAATCTTCCATCAATCATGCTCTATGGCGGCTCCATCATGCCTGGAGAATTCCATGGAAAACCTGTGTCGATTCAGGATGTCTTCGAGGCCGTAGGATCACACGCCAAAGGGAAAATGACAACGGAGGAGCTGATTGAGTTAGAACGGCGAGCCTGTCCAGGAGCTGGCGCCTGCGGTGGCCAATTTACGGCGAATACCATGTCTATTGCGTTTGAGTTTTTAGGAATTTCTCCATTAGGTTTCAATGGTGTGCCAGCCCTCGACCCCAGGAAGCACCAGGTTGCGAAGGAATGCGGAAAAATCCTGATCAATCTCCTGAAGAACGATCTTCGCCCACGGGACATTATTACTCGCCCAGCATTGGAAAACGCCATTACAGCAATCGCCACTACCGGTGGATCTACCAATGGCGTTCTCCATCTCTTAGCTCTTGCCCATGAAATGTCACTCCCACTAAATATTGACGATTTTGATACCATCAACCGCCAAGTCCCGCTCCTGGCTGACCTGAAACCAGGAGGTCAGTTCATGGCAGCCGACCTCTATCAAGCAGGAGGCACCCCGTTGGTGGCAAAATGGCTTTTGGAATCTGGCCATCTCCATGGAGACCAAATGACTGTCACCGGACGAACCTTAGCTGAAGAAGCTTCCTCAGCCAAGGAAACTTCCGGTCAAAAAGTTCTCTTTCCCCCTTCTCATCCAATTAAACCAACGGGAGGACTTGTGATACTGAAAGGCAATCTTGCCCCAGAAGGCTGTGTCGTCAAAGTGGCTGGTCATGCCAAATTAGCACACCATGGCCCCGCCAAAGTCTTCGATTGCGAAGAGGATGCGTTTCAGGCAGTCCAAAAAGGAAAAATCGTGCCAGGGGATGTGGTCGTTATCCGCTATGAAGGGCCACAAGGCGGACCAGGGATGCGAGAGATGTTAGGCGTGACGAGTGCTATTGTCGGGGCAGGACTAGGCGAATCAGTCGCCCTTTTGACGGACGGACGGTTTTCAGGAGCCACTTATGGCTTCATGGCTGGACACGTCGCCCCAGAAGCCGCAAAAGGCGGACCGATTGCGGCGATTCAAAACGGAGACCTGATTCATATCGACATTACTTCGCGACGTTTGGATGTTGAACTTTCAGATCAAGACATTCAAGCCCGTCTGGCAAAATGGAATCCACCAGCACCACGATATACAACTGGCGTCCTAGCCAAATATGCCAAGATGGTTTCCTCCGCATCTCTGGGAGCCGTGACTTCGTAACGATTCTCCTCCCGAGAGCCGTGGTTATTTTTTGAGAGGAATGTTCATCTTCTTTTGGGCAATTTGAACCGATTGAAAGGCCTTGTCCTTTTGCCCGAGTGCCGCTTCTTCTTCCACTTTTTTAAGAAAATCCTGTGGTCCATGGACTGGGGCATACGTAAGGGTCACCACCACATCCATGGAAGGCGCATCCTGTGGGGTGGGAAACGTAAAGACCTCTACCCGCATTTCTTCAGGCTTAAGAAGGGTATCGTGTAAAACCGTTTTTGCCTCAAAATCAAAGACGGTCTCCTTTCCCTCCGTATTGCCAAACTTCCGCTCATAAAACCGTTGTTCGTTGTAAACCTTTTTGAGATTTTTCCCAAAAATAGAAAGATCAACGACGACCCGAGACCACCCTGGATGCGGCAAAGGCAAATTATGCGGGACCAGGCTCTGAATACTGACCTGGACTTGAGAAGTGTCGGCGGAGGTTTCAGTCGTAAAGTCCAATGTAACAGCATCTGCACGGACCTTTCCGAATCTACCAGGGAAGCTGTGATTGGCGACCTTCCTGACCTTCTCTCCATTTGCAGATTCATCAACAGCTTCTGGCATATGACAGGTTTGACATGGTTTCCCACTGGTTTCAGCCTTGGTTTTTTCCCAAGATCCAAGCCAACCAGGGAGGTCCTTGGCAGAGCCTGTGGTCTTTGGAAGGGAATCGTGACAGGTCACACAGAATTTAGACTCTCGATAGAGTTCCAGCTTCTGTGATTGATGGGCGAGATTCTCAGCGGCTTTATCATACCCTCCGAAAATCGTCGTCCCCAATTGGAATGTTGGCGTTGGAGGATGCGAATTCATGTCCACATCCTGAATAAGATGGCATTGCGGACATCCGACTCCATCCATCCGTGGATCCTTTGATTGAACCTCTTTAATAAAATGAGGCAGATGGTCGCCATATTCAAGAATGTGCGGAGCGTGACAACGAAAACACATTGCGTGGTCTTTTTTATCGGATGAAGCGAGAAATTTGTCCAAGGTTACCCGGAAAGGGGCAGTCACAATAGAACGCGATTGAGCCGAAGCTTCCCATTCATCAAAGACTCTAAGATGACAGCGTTTACATTTTTCAGAATTGGGAAATGATTTTTCTAACGGTTTTTTATTTGAAGAGGATTCACCTGCGACAGAGGCCGGAAGGGGCACCGCCAGCAGAAAACATCCCAACAACAACAACAATACCCCACCCCTAATAACTTCACCCCTGAGTGTTCTCTCTTTGTAGCTTTTGGTCATCAGACAATCCTTTTATGTTTTTCAACAAACAATCTGCAAGTTTTGACTGTCTATAAACTCATGGTGCGAAACGTGAGGAGCCGTGGGGAAGAATAATCTTTAATAATACG
>JACDDF010000073.1:0-3585 GCA_013817135.1 Nitrospirales bacterium | reverse complement strand
TCGGAAGCCAGGCTTTCGATGAATTTCGTGGCAAGAGCCTTAGATGGCTCGGGAATGAGAGAATAACTCACTGAGGCCTCAATCAGGGAAGCCTCTGTACCTTGGGGAACCTTCAATATAAAGGGAATATGTCTGGTTGTGCCTCCATTGACAAATGGTCGGGGGATCGGACCGCGAAGCAGTTCCTCAAATGTTCGGCCAAACCGTTCCTGATATTGGTCGATAACGTGTCCATCTGAATTTTTGAGCGTAATCGTGACAAAAAATTGTTTTAATACAGGATCGCCACCGGGAAATGTATGAGGCAAGGCACCATTCCGTACCAGGACCTCTCCCTCAACCTGCCCCTGGACCTTTTTAGCCTCAATATCCACCCTTGAAAACCATTCGGCCTGTAAATTCCGATTACTCAGCATAATCCCAGGAATCACAATACCTTGGAACCAATGCCGCCCGATTGGACGAGTGAGGGCTCCACGTTGAGAGGTTGAACTCCCAGTAGAACGCTCCATATGACAATCCTGACAAATCGTGCCTTTCAGAATTTCCCCAGGGATATCAGGCCGAGTGACGTCCTTAACCTTATCAAAATGGCAGGATGCACAGTAATGTGCTCCTCGATAAATATCCGCCTGCCCAGATGGATGCACGAGATTCTCCTCTGGTTCGGCGTAGGGTCCGTAAAGAATTGCCCCTGATTCAATTTTGAAAGTGGGATGCCCATTGGCATTTTCTTGAATCCCCGTAATGAGATGACAGGCACTACAGCTAATGCCTTCAATTTTGGCCCGCTTTCCTCCCTTCATCACTTGATCAATAATCCGATCAGTGTGCTGTGGGAATACGGTCACCGCGGGGGCATGACAAGAAAGGCAGCGAGTTCGTTGTTCCTGATCGGGATCGGTGTGAAGCCACAGGCCCAAGACGGTTTTGAACACCGGTGAGGTGAGAGCTGTCCCATGGAGAAGAGCTCCATCTACCCGGCCAAAGGTCTTCAAATCCATGGTCTGCTCACGCATCCCTTTCCACTCTTCATAATGCCGGTCATGACATTGTTTGCATTGTTCAGAAGGGATAAAAACCTGTTCAATTTCCTCAATCCAGGATTCATCTTCTTCACCAATAACCGTGCTAGGCTGTTGACCAAGCCCGACTCCAGATACACAAAAAATCCCAAAAATGCCTGTTAAAATCCATCGGTTGTCCAAGGGTACTATTTTCAACAACCAAAAAAATTTGCTAAACAGATTTTTCATGCAAATGGTTTAATCCTGAAGAATTCGTACAAAATGGAAATTAAGGCCGCCGGTAACTCCTTGATTCTCTGGATCTGCAGGTTCATAGGTGGCGACAGTAAAATTCTTTGTGGGGAGGGTCTGTTCCAAGGCCGTTCCCAAATCTACAAGTGTTTGAATTTCATATTTATCAACTTCCTTAATGATCGCTTTCACCTTTATTCCTGATAATTCGGCAGGAGACCCTCCTATGACAGCATACACTACAACCCCTTCCGCTTTGGTCAATCCAAGAATTTTCTTGATTTCCTCGTCTACCTCCCCCACATCAATTCCAAATTGTTCGGCTAAAATCAGGGCTTTTTCTTGGGTCATATTCTCATTTGGTGGCTGACCAAATGTCTCTGTTTGGAGGGCAATCAATCCAAACCACAGGCACAAAAAAATTAATGAAATTTGCATTCCACCTATAGATCTCGTCCGCTTCATTTCTAAGATTCTCATGATGACCTATGCGTGGATTCCACTGCTCCTGACCCATTTTGAGATGGAGGCTGAACAGGTTCAATGAGTAGTTGCATCCAGGAGGCAACAGATTTTTGCCCATTCCGCTCCTTATTTTCTCCATTCCAAACCGCAAAGGCTATGGCTTGCATTCGCCCAGGAACCATCATCGCTTCATTGTCCAAGTCATCTCCAGCGGACGTCAGCGGCCGTTTCATGACCACTCGCCATAGACCGTTTTTCCACTCCGCTTGTCCTTGAATTCGTCCCTGCTGTTCTTTGCTGGTTAGTGTGCTAAACCCCCCTCCTACGAGGTCCTCGACCGATGAGGGCCGACGTGGGATCACTTCAAACCGACGAGGACCTGATTTCTCACGCTTAGATTCTTTGGCTCGCTCTGCACGCCGATCCACGTCGCTCTGCCAATCCGCTTTCCAATGCCAAATATTCACATAATGATCGAGTTGGCCCATGCAAAAAAAGGCCGGTGCATCTCCCAGAGGAAGAGCCAATGCAACCCCATCCCTAAAGACCCCAGGCGTCAACGATTCATTAATTGTGGCATCCTGCCATTCCAGTAAAAACGCAATGTCTTTTCCGTTATGAATTGACCGGATGGAGAGAGCTCGTGCACTGGGCTCCGGCCATACCGGTCTGGTAATGATTTGGCCACTGAGTGGAACAGGGATAGGAGCCACGGTCTCCCACGCTGAATCGGAAGGATGAGTGGGGACTTCCCCTTTTGAAAAATGCGCGAGGACAATCATGCCCTGAGAACTGACAAGGGGAACTTGATACCAAGTCAATCCGAATAAAACCACCACAGCAAAAACCACGAACAAAACAATCCGTTTTTTGGCGTGAATTGTGCTCAATCCTTGATTCCCTTGGAATTTTTAAAGATTCAATGCCAATGATATCTCAAAAATGAGAAAAAATCAGTCCATTCTCGAACACATTCATTCTAGACGATCATTTTCGATTTGAGTGCGTATTTCTCGAATTACAGCATTACCCCATTTTAAATGCAGACCGATGCGGAGTACAAACCGGAAAGAAGGTTTCAAGAGTTTCTACCAAAAATGGCAACCGGGAAATGACAGAGCTCCGCCAACAGCATGGGGGGAGAGAAGGAAAACGAATGATATAGTTTAGAACCAATACGTGGGGCAGCAAATTATTTATCTCACTGGGGTAAGAGTGGCTCCACCGAATACAGGCAATCTCTATTGAAAAAACAAATTAGCCCCATTATCGTAATTTCAATCGACGAATTTTATTTTCATTTCGTTCACAAATATACAAATACCCCTGTGAGTCCAAGGTTAAGCCAGCTGGAGTGTTCACAATCGCCTCTATGGCAATGAGGCCATCACCATGCTTCAGCATCCCAGCGTCTTCTTTTGCCACAAAGCGAGCAGCACCGCACCCACCCATATTTTTATCATCATAGCCACTATCACCATTCCCCGCTATGGTAGTAATCACACCGGTCTGACTATCAACTTTACGAATCCGGTGATTCATCGAGTCGGAAATATAGACATTCCCATCGGAGTCCACCACAGCGCCTTCAGGGACATTAAGCATGGATTGGACCGCTAATTTTCCATCACCGTCAAATCCATAGCGGCAGATTCCAGCCACGGTGGACATCGTGCCAGTTTTCCGATCTAGCTTTCGAATGCGGTTTGTTCCCTTATCCGTGAGATACAGATCACCATGCCGGTCCACATCGATATCAACCACATCGTACAATTTGCACTCTAGAGCAGGCTTGCCATCGTCAAGATATAACGACAAATCCAGTCCATCTGAACACCGCGGCCGCAGTAAACCTTCATCG
>JACDDF010000072.1 GCA_013817135.1 Nitrospirales bacterium | reverse complement strand
GGTGGCCAAAATGGGTTTTATCGTGTTGTCCAGCGCATCTGTGGTTTGCCACTCCGAGAGTTCATCCAATAATTCCAGGACCAGGGAACCAACGGATATATTCCCTAACATGGCTGGAATGGCTCGCACAACATAAGATGTATTTCCAAATCGTTCCACCTCCAATCCCGCTTGAGCCAGAAAAGGTAGCCATTTTTCCAATAACTCTCCCTGGTGGGGAAGAAGTTCAACCGGCTCAGGGATGAGTAAGCTTTGTTGGAGAATTTCTTTTTTCTTCCATGACCGAAGCAGTCTCTCAAAGCGTACTCGTTCATGGGCTGTGTGTTGATCGACAATGAATAGATCCTGATCGATTTGTCCAAGAAGATAGGTGTGATGAATTTGCCCGAGAGCATACACCTCACATGGCTGCTCTCTACTCATATAGGCAGAGGGTGGCTCCTGGACAAAAAGAGAAAGAGGGTAAGGTCGATTGGTGCCCGTTCGAGGGAATTCAGACCCATGCTGGAATGGAGCCGGCGCGACGTTAACTGATCCGGATGTTGTCTTGGTTGAATGAGGAGCAACTGGGCCAGGCTTCTCCTTGTGCTCATCGGATATGTTGTCGGGTGTGGGTTGCGTGAAAAAGAGAGCTTTGATGCCACGGAGAACGCCTGTATGAATGAATTCTGGATGGGAGAAGCGAACCTCCCGTTTAGTCGGGTGGACATTGATATCGATTGTCTGGGGATCAAGATGGATAAATACGATATATTGTGGGTGTTTTCCTTTTGGTAAAAATGATCCGTAGGCTTCATGCACTGCATGGGAAATAGTCGTATTTTTTATAGGGCGGCCATTAACAAAAATTTCCTGTGGCGCACGAGACGTTCGTGCATGGTGAGGACTGACAGTAAACCCTGTGAGTTGAAATGAACCAGCGTTATAGGTGACGGGGAGAAAGCGTTCAAGGAAGTCTGGTCCATAGATCTGTAATAATCGATCTTGCAGTGAGGATACGGCAGGGTACTCCAGCACCATATGATTCTGGTGGCGTAATCGAAAGTGGATCCCTGGGTGCACGGATGCCGCCTGTTGGACGACATAACAAATTTTAGAAAATTCGGTGGGAACGGTCTTGAGAAATTTCAGCCGCCCTGGAGTATTAAAGAAGAGATCGCGTACCTCCACTTGAGTGCCTAGAGGCCCAGTATAGTCTTGAACCTCCCATGCCACACCCCCCATTGACTGGGTCTGGGTACCAAGGGGGCTTTCGGGGGAAACGGTCTTTAAGAAAAAACGAGAAACGGAGGCGATGCTGGGAAGGGCTTCTCCTCGGAAACCCATTGTCAGGAGTGTCAAGAGATCTTCTTCGGACCGGAGTTTGCTTGTTGCAAAACGTTGACAGGCCAGTTGGGCATCCATTCGCGTCATTCCTGCCCCATTATCCATGACGCGAATGACCCGTCGACCACCTTCTTCGACCTCAACGGTGATCAACGTGCTGCCAGCATCCAGGCTGTTATCGATAAGTTCTTTCACCACGGAGGCTGGTCGTTCAACCACTTCTCCTGCGGCAATACGACACGACACGCTATCTGGAAGAATATGAACTTTTCCAGTTACGGTCGAAAGCATGGGATTCAAAGCACAAGGTGATTAGGGTGAAAAGTAGAATGCGAAGACTTGCAGAGAATCAAGACAGCCCGGATTTTTTTAATTGGTCTTTCGCTTGGGTGGATTCTGGTGAATCCGGGTAATCTTGGATGATGGAGTTCCACAGTTCCTGAGCTTTTGATCGTTGGTCGATCTCAAGCATTATCTGTCCAAGCTTATATAAAGCTTGGCTCCGATATTTGCTGCTGGGATAGTGGCTGATGACGTGTTCTAGGGCTTGCTTGGCAGGGTCATAGTGTTTTTGCACGTAGAACGATTCCCCAAGGTAGTAATAGGCTTGAGGGGTTAAGGTGGTCGAAGGATAATTTGTGACAAATCGTTTGAATTCCACCGAGGCCCGGTCATAATTTCCGTTGAGAAAAACCTTATAGGCTGACCGAAAAGCCGACGCCTCGTTTTCCGCTCCCGCGCGTTCTCCAGGGGATGCAGGTGCTGCGGGTAATCCCGTCTGGGTCTCCTTCGGATTGGGAGCAGGGCTTGTAGGGTTGGGAGTAGTGGCTTCCGGGGACTCCGACACAGAACGAGATTGATGAATCACGTTGTCTATGCGGCCCTCCAGAGCCTTTACCCGAATGGACAGGTCTTGATCACGGCGTTGAGTGGTGGAACGGGTTTGTTCAATTTGTTCTCGGAGCATAGTACTGGTCCGTTCGAGCTTTTCCAAAAGGTGTCGAGTATCCAGACTAGCCTCTTCTTCTGTTTTAATGAGTTCTCCCACTAAGAAATCATGTTCGTCCAATTGCGATTCAACCGTCTCCATTCGGTCGATAATTTGTTGTTCCTGCTTGTGGGACGCTTCCTGTTGGATCATGAGTGTTTGGACTTGTTTTTGGATGTCAGTGAGATTGGGCTCTGTTGCGCAACCCCATCCGCCCGTGAGGGATAACCCTATAAAAATGGCCGCTTTGGAAAATGTGTGAGTCATGAAATACCGGCTTTGGCTACAAAAGATGTCTGGTATTAGGGAACCAATTACCCTTTAACTTGTATCTTATCAATTGCCAGGGCGTTTAGACAAAGGGGGATATGACAGTATAAAGATATGCTCGGCCTTTCCTTGAGAATATTAAGGAATGATGTACCCTATTTTTGCGGTTTGGGGCTTTGAAAGCGATTTACCCTCTGGGCCAATTGGCCTAGGCGATCTTCATGCTGGTCCACCCGCTCACCTAATTTGGTCCCAATGGTATTAATCACATCACGCAATTTATTGACGGTTTCTGTTAACTGATTGAGGTGGGTCAGATTGGTTTGTGAGGTATCAGCGGTACCCTGGACTTGTTGAAAAGCGGTCATGGCTCGATTCAGCCGCTGTTCTTGGTTTTCAATGCGAGCATTCAGCTTCGAACTGACATTTTCGAGTGCTTGGGCGACCGATTGGATTCCGCTGTTGACTTCTTGGAGGTGGGTATTGGTCATCTGGGTGTCAGAGTCAATTTTCCCAACCAGCCCGGATTCGTGAGTTTCCAGGTCTTTTAATCGTGAGCCAATGCGGTCGACCGTCTGGTTGAGTTGATCTGTGAGTTGGTTGACGGTTTGCACTTGTTGTTTTTGGTCTTGGACGTCTCGTTTCAACTGTTGAAGTTGTTGAACCGACTGATTGAGTGCTTGTCCCGTCTCTTCTTGTTTGGCCAGGCGACTGGAGAGTGATTGCCTGGCTTGATCAAGAGCTTGAGTAATGGAGTTGAGGCTCGCATTCACCTCTGTCAGATGGGCTGAAGTTTTTTGGGTATTGGATTGGAATTGTTCGGTCAGTACGGTTTGGTGTGATTCAACCGTATTCATGCGTTCCGAAAGTCGTCCGGCATGTTGAATAATTTCATCTCCGCGTTTCCCGAGTAAACTCCCCATGACTTCCTGGGCTTCGCGAAGCTTGAGCACTGATTGGGATAGATCCTGCACGTGAGAGGCATCCGCTTGTACGTGGGTCCCCAAAGCTTCCATATCTTTTTGTAAGGAATCAATCTGAACTAACATGGGGCCTTGGTGGGTATTAATATCGGCAACTAACCGGGCAATGGCTGCATTCACATCCTTTTCCAGATAGGTCCGAAGCGCTTGGGTGTCGGCGGCGAGTTTGTCTTGCAGGATCGTGACCTCATTTTGCAACTGTATAACTTGTCTTGATTGTTCATCAAGTCTGGCACTGAACAACTCTCTGGATTTCCCTAGACCTCCCTGAACCTGAAGCATCGAACCAGACAGTTCTTCTGTGCGAGATTGCACGGTTCCCAGGTCTTGCCGTTGTCCTGACAAATCTGTTTGGACCTGTCCAATCGTTGTTCCGAGGCTTGTCAGTGTTTCTTTAAATTGGGAAAGGGAGTTCTGAAATTCGCCCATGTTCGTGGTTAATGCTTGATTGTTTTTATCAACCTGTTGGGCAAGAGTCTCATTTTGTTGGGAAAGAGTCTCATTCTGGGTTTTCGCCGTCAAGAGGTCTTTCCCATGGGTCTGAATCGTGGCTTGGATCGATTGGACATCAGATTTCAAGGCCTTTGTTTGGTTCGTATAGTCCTTTTGGAGATCTTGGAGGCTTTTTTCTGTTTCTTCAAGTTTTCCATATAACCCGGCGACATCTTTTTCTTGGAGAAGGGTGGCTTTCTGATTAATAGAAGCCAGATTGCCACGAGTTTTTTGTGCGTCCTCATTCATCTTGATGAGTTGCGTCTTGGTTTCATCAACTTGCAAAACCAGAGCTTGTTTCTCATTTTTGATGTCGGTAATTTGTCGTTCTAAATCTTTTTGAATTCGGGCCAGGTCGGCTTGTTGTGCCACGCAACCAGTAGCTAATAAACTGCAAACTCCATATGCCACGATCTGTTTGAGGGCCGAGGAGGATGCCCACTCTCTTGAGGGATATTGCAAGGTCAACCCGGTCTTCACTTGTAATTACTCCTCCATGGTTTATGGAAACTGGTCGGTTAAGGGGTGGCTAATTTTGAACGAGCAAATGCCCGCGCCGGTTTAATTGATGACACACCTCTGAGATATCCTGACAAAAGGGTTTGTCTTTCCCATAAGAAATGACGGTCAATCGTGAAGGATCAACACCCAATTGAGAGAGAAAATCCCGAACGGCCATGGCTCGTTTTTTACCAAGCACCATGTTATAGGCCTGCGTTCCACGTTGATCAGAATGTCCTTCAATAATTAAAAGTGAGGAGGGATCGTTGGTGAGCCAGGCCATGTCCCGTTCGAGGGAATCCTTAGCTTCTGCGGTGAGAGACCAACTATCAAATTGAAAAAATACATCCTCTAAGCCGGCAGATACTGTGGCCAATTCTTCCTCTTGAATTTTATCCAACTGCTCTCGAATGATCTCTGACGGTTCAGCTTTCGCTACTTGAAACGTTTCTGGAATGGGTTCCGTGTGCCCTGGCAGATTCGAGAGAACATTTTGAAATTCCGTCTCGGAAGTAGAGGGGGACGACTCTGTTGGGTATTGAGATGAGCCGTTCATGCTTGAAGAAATGGATTGAGTTGCGATGTCATTCTCGTGGGATGAAATGTCATTCCCTTGGGGTGAAACGTCATTCCCTTGGGGTGAAATGTCATTCCCTTGGGTTGCGATGTCATTCCCATCGTTGAGCGGTGTCAACGAACTGGCATTGCTGGTGTCAGATTCAGAGCCTTTGTCAGAAGAATTACCAGCTTGGGGGTTATGCTTGAACCATTGATCCATATGATTGGGGTCGTAGCCAAAATCGAGAGGATCAACCGGAGCGATTGGTTCAACGGCATCTGCCCGAACTTCCTCGGTGGAAGTGCCTTGCCCTGGCAGCGAAGATTCATCAATTGAGGTTCCTGCTACCCTCGCTGAATCGGCGTCTGATGCTGATGCCCCAGTCTCTTCGCCTGGGGAACCGGAGGCGGTGGAAACGTGGATCCGTTTTTCCCCACATCCCGACATACTGACGAGTGAAAGACTGAGAATGCCAAGTAGTGAAATCACATGAATGGCTGGGCGCATGGAACGACTCCTTTTTTGGACTATCACGGTTGTTGTTTCGTTAATTATGGTTGAAATGGCGACCAGGAGGGAGAGCTGAGATGTTCTCCTGCCAAGGAAATTTTCTCCAATCCTGCTCCCTCGCTAGTGATGATGTATAATTGACTTTCTCCTCTTCGAATCGAACTAAAGACAATATGGCGTCCATTTGGAGCCCAGGACGGAGAGTCATCAATGCTTTGCCCGTTGGTGATTTGTTTCCGTTGTTCCCCATTCGCACTGATGCGGCATAATTTAAATCCCTCGCTTGGCACCCGGCACACATAGACGATCCAATCTCCCTTTGGAGACCATGCTGGCGCCGCGTTGTAGTCTCCATCATAGGTTAAGCGACGGACATTCAAGCCTTCGGCATCCATGATGTAAATTTGGGGGCGGCCTCCCCGATCCGAGGTGAAGGCCAGATGTCGCCCGTCTCGAGACCATGACGGGGACAAATCTGCGCTATTGTGGGAGGTTAACTGCTTCACGCTTCTACTGTCCAATTCTATCTGATATAGATCCGAGTTGCCATCTTGGGCAGCGGAATAGGCAATAGATTTTCCATTAGGAGCAAAGGTGGCCGTAATGTTCAGGCTGGCTGGCGAAACCAAAATTTCTTCCCGACCGGTAGCCAATTCCCTTTTTATAATGAGTTGTTTGCGATCACGATATGCGGTGTAAATAAGCGATTTCCGGTCCGGGGCCCAGGTAGGCATGAGGTTTAAATACCCGTCAGCGGTGACCTGTTGCGGATCATATCCATCGTAATCCATGACAAAAAGCTCTCGTCCATTCTCTTTTTGACCTACAAATGCGATTTTCGTTCTGGCAATGCCCTGCTCGCCGGTATACCGATAGACTAGTTCGTCTGCCCACCGATGGGCCATTAATCGAGTGAGGGCTTCTGTCGTTTTGAGGGAAAAGTACCGTTTCCCAGTCAATACATCCTGTTGTCCGGGATCAAATGCGCAGGCATCCAGAATAAGTCCATGGACTCCGTTTGATGTCCCTCCTACTCCTATTCTCCCCCAGGTAGAGACCGTCACTTTTTGGAAGTGCGGTGCCAAATTTGATGAAAGACTCATGCATTTATTGTCAGAAAAATCCCCTTTGGCAGGAGGTAATTCAGCAATTGAAAATATTTGCGAGCGTTTGAGATCCGCCTTAAGGATGGATGCGACCTGAGTCTCGATGTCTTCTGAAAGACCGGTATCCCGTTGAACGGGCGAGAACCCCATTACCCAAATAGGGATTTTTTGAAACTCTGAACGTGTGGCTTTGAGGTCCGCTTCCTCTCCATGAAGAGAGGCTGGTGATACGGAAATAACAGAAAAGGCAAGAAGAGCCAGAATGGCATACAGAGGTTTGAGTGCATTCTTCATAATATACCTGGTGTCCTTAACTAATCCTTTTGATCCGTTTTAATAAATTGAAAACGCACCTCCAGGAATGAATCCGAAATATCAGGCGGAAATGGTGGTAACGGGTTGACCGCATACACGGCCCGTTGAGCGGCGGAATCGTAATATCCATTTCCTGAACTTTTATCAATGCGAATCTGGGAAATTTCTCCAGATCGAACAATACGGAATTTGAGCAGCACTAACGGAGCATTTGCGACGAGTGGGGTCCTTCTCCACTGATCCTGAATGAGGTCCTGGATCATTCCATAATAATGATTTGTTCCCGCAGAAGACTGAACGGCAGTATTCCTGGAATTTGAAGTGGTTTGCACTTCCAGGAGTTGGAGGCGATTTTTAATCGATTCCACCGGCGTGACGTTGGGAATGGATAATTTAGCAATTCGTTGATCCATTTCTGACTGCACCGGTTTGGTCAGTGTGGAAGAAGAGGACCCCGGTTGTTGAGGGGGTGGTGAGGCTGGAGACAGTTTCAAATTGGGGGCTGTAGCTTCTTCCAGTAATTGCTTCATCATATCTGACATTTTTTCACGTTGGAAAGGTTTTTCCAGTGGTTGGGATGGAGCAATTTGGGCTAATTGAGGAGCGGAGATTTCAGGGGCGAAAGGATTTTCCTGTTGCGGCGTTGCGGATTTGGGGAGTTTTTTGATTTTTCGAGTTGGTGCAGGTGTCGGTATTGTCGGTAGGGTTCGTTTGAGAGATTCCTCAAGATTACTTGATGGAGAAGCGTCGTTGGACTTTCTTTCTTTTTCGGACATCTTAAACGGGGTCACCGAACTCAACTCCGGTAGCATAGGAGCTAGCTTGACAGTTGGTTCAATTTTAGGAGGCTGATGTTGTGATACCGAATCCTGAGGCTCCGGAGGAACAGTAGTTGGGGGTGTAGCCTGTTTGGGAGATGGCGTTGGATAAGGCTTGGGAACGACTAACGGTTGTGAAGAATGTAAGCGTTCCGGGCGCGAAATTTGTGGAGCAATAGGGGGCATTCGAAGATTTTCAAATAACGGGGCCTGGTCTTTCAAGGGAGGTTGTTCGTTTATTTGGGGAGATGGGGCTGGAG
>JACDDF010000071.1 GCA_013817135.1 Nitrospirales bacterium | reverse complement strand
ATCTGATGATTCTTGCTGCGGCCAGCAATGTGATTATCATCCAGCGGGCGGAGCAGGAAGGCCACACCCTGAGTTTCAGGACTTTTGCTTGGATCGGGGTGCCGTTGACGATTCTCCAAACGCTCGTCTACGCCGTGTATCTGGAATGGAGTTTGGGATAGGTGAGTGCTACTGCAAGCTCCATCGCCCGCTTCATCCCCTACAGCGATGCTGTGCGGCGAAAAGTTTACGGTGAGAGCGCACGGATGTAATGCACCAGGTCCAGGACCTGTTCATTGGTGAAGGTGTCCGCCCAGCCATGCATTTCGCCTCCCCCTTTTTTGATAAGGGAAAAGAGTTCCCGGTCGGTTTTGGCCTGTGTCATTTGCGAGGTCAAATTAACAGGGTCCTGTTCCAGGAAAGGACGTAAGGCGCCTCTGCCGTCCCGCTGTGGGCCATGACAGTCTTGGCAATATTGGAGAAAGAGCGTTTTAGCGGATTGTGTCTGTTCCTGTTCAGCGGAAGCCGGGGGAAGGGGGATTATACCCATGGCTGTGATTATGAGAACGAAGCACATTGATGGGTTCTTGCGTCTCATGGAAAAGATTCCGGATTCCACCAAACATCCTTTTGGGCAGATCGGGAGTGTGCACATTCCCGGTCGAGTCCGCTATCGTATCGCCCTGAATGGTGCACGGCGAAGGTCTGTTCTCGTTACTATTTCTTGACCAGTACAGCGGTTTTTGCCGCACCTCCCCCCGTCACCACGCTCACAAATACCATTCCAGTGACGACGCCGTCGGGCACCGTTACCTCTATTTTATCATCACCTTTTAGGGTGAAATCCGTCGCTTTTTCGGCTCCAAAAGTCACCTCATGCAGGCAATCTTTTTTCTTTCCGAAATTTTCTCCCATTATGACTATTTTAGCACCGGCCTGAAACTCATCTGGTTCGATTTTGGTGATTGCGGGTCGATAGGTCGGATCGCATACCGGATCATCTTTGAGGGTTTGCTCACTGGACACCGCGGGTGATTTGGAGGTGCCCATAACTGCGGTATCGTTTTGAGAGGGAGGGCTTGATTGGGCTTTTGCCTCGCTCATCCACATCGAGTCTAATCCTAAAACAGCTGGCAGTATGATAATGAATAATGTCGCGACCCTCATATAGTAATCCTTTCAGAAAGAAAATGAGATTAAAGCCGCACCGTCATTTGGATTAGCCGTATTAAAGCCTGTTTGAATCCACGAAAGCTAGCCCCCGGAAAAAATCAGCGTGATCCTCTTTTGGGGACTACTTTTAGGGCGATGAAGGTTCATAAGGCGCTAATCGTCTGATGTAGGCGGTGACGGCGCGAAATCCTTCCGCGTAGCCGTCTCGCAATTTCCGGCAGGCCGGACAGACAAAGCTCTGTGGCACCATGACTTGTCTGGTCGGTTTTTTGAGGCCACCCTTGGCATATTAAGAGGAACGAGAAGAGGAAGTTCCTGGAAGGTTCCAACGTTTTCGATAATACACCGCCTGACATTCAGGGCATTGAAGTAAGCATTTGGGAGCCATCTTCATTGAATAGGCATCCTCACCCGTCAGTTCTTTCTTCTTGTACGAAGTGGAACTTTGCTGTTTTGGTATCGCCATCATCCTTGCCTCGCTTTTATGGTGAATACATATCTGTTGTAACCTCCATCCCTATGAATGGATAAATCCAGTTTTCATGCCGCAACTCGTGATCGAATCGTTCTGCATAGAATTGAAGGAAAATGGCACACACAGAAAATTTGGGGGGGGTGGTTGACTATCTGGTTGAATGGGAAGGCGGGTTGAAAGTGTACCCTCATGCCCCATGCCGGATGAGTTCATTCGTCCCACTTTGCCCCAAAATCAGGCCGCGGAGGTGATGATTTTGCAACCGACGTCCATCGAAATTGAATAGGGCAATGATTGCCACCGTCCCATCGGCCATTGCGCCAATGACGGGATATGGTTCGCCATCAACTTGGATCGCAGACTCCAGAATATTACGTGTGTCAAGATTTGGGGTGGGAGGTATCGCCTGGTCGTCGTGAAGAGCTGTGTGGGTCTCTGACCTGCCTGGAGTGGTGAGAAAGGCACAATCTTATTGGATCAATGTCTCATTCACGATTAAGAAAAGCCGATTTATCAGTTCGCCCGCTAGGGAACCAACAGATGTTGCAATTAGAGCTGACAACAGGGTGCTGATGAAAATGATGATAAAAAATCTCATGTTGTTCCCTTTTTTCTGGTGTTATCGTGATTCCAATTAACTTCAATTCTTCCTGGTTATGTGTCCTTTTGCCTCCATAATAAATGGGGTGCCTTCGTGGTGGAAATTTATAGCTGGAGTCAGTCTGAAATAAACATGCCTCAAAAGACGGAGGTTCAAAATCGTAAGTGTGTTTGCAAAGGGGTCCGGTGAAGTTTCGGAATTGACGGGAGGCAGGCCGAGTAGGGATTTTGCACTATCCTGATAAAACCTCCACAGAGGGAAAGGTGGAGGAATCCTGTTCAATTTCCGATTTGATCGAAAATGATAGACCCCACCGATGAGTGAGGCTATCGCTTAATGTTTATGTTTGACATCTGCAAAGAAGACAGGGAGAAAGGCCTGATAGTTTCCGGTCGGCAGGTATGGAGGAAGGGCTTGGTGAGTCATTTTCGAAAGTTGTTCTTGGGGATAGTGGAATGTCTTGAATTTACTCGTTTGAAAGACTGTGGATCTGTTGTTCCAGTTCCTCCATGCGGTCCAACAATTCCAAGGCCACGCTGACTCCTGGCCAGTTAATCCCTAAGTCTCGATGTAACCGGAGGCCACGACCCAACCGGTCAAGCGTATCTTCTGGAAAAAACACTGTTCCGTGCGGGTCGGGTTCCGGTGGTTGAATGATTTCCCATCTCAGACATACCTCCAACACGTCTTCACCAATTCCTAATCGGGCACACACTTCTTCCCGGCGGATGCTCCCAGAGGTAATAATTTCGGCGGTAACCTGTTCCAGCGTGGGTTGTGGTTCTTCAGTCATTGGTGGCCTCCCGAAGAAGGGTTGAACGGGGATCGGGATGATCAAATTTCGCTAATTGCTCATAGAGCAGTTGTTCCTCAGGAGAAGGAGTCTCAGGGGTGACGATGTCGAGAACCACAAACTGATCACCATGCCCACCTGTTCGCTTGGGAAGTCCCTTCCCCTTTAATCGCATCCGTTGTTGGGATTGGCTTCCGGCCGGAATTTTCAGGCGGACCGTTCCGGATAATGTGGGTACCGGCATGTCGGTCCCTAATACGGCTTCCCACGGCCAAAGGGGGAGAGTCACCACAATATCTGAATCTTTGCGTTGAAACACGGGATGAGGGGCAATCTGGACATGGAATAATAAATCCCCCGGTGGCCCTCCGCCACGACCCGGCGCCCCCTTCCCTTTTACGCGAAGTCGTTCCCCATCTCGCACTCCGGCCGGAATGCGGACTTCGATCGGACGAGGAATTCCGCTGGCATCAGGAAGGTTTAAGGCCCGGCGTGTACCCGTGAAGGCTTCTCGTAGTGAGATCGGCAGATTGGCTTCCAGGTCGGCTCCCGCCATGGCGAAGCCGCGAAAGCCGGCCCCTTCCCGTTGAGCCCCCTGGCGGAACATGGATTCAAATATGTCATTGAAATCACCGCCTCCCTGGGTATATCCGCCGGGTCCTCCCCCTGGATACGATCCTCCGCCCTGTTGGCGTGCGCGTTCATAGGCTTCGGCTTCCTTCCAGTTCATGCCGTATTGATCGTATTTTTTTCTATTTTCCTCATCCCCTAAGACTTCATAGGCTTCATTCAGCTCTTTGAATTTCTTTTCCATTTCCGTCTTTTTTTCGCCGGGATGTAAATCCGGATGATACTGGCGTGCCAGCCGACGATAGGCTTTTTTGAGCTCTTTGGCGTCGACGGTTTTTTTAACCCCCAGTATGTCGTAAAAATCTTGTTGTGCGGATGCCATAGATGAAAATCCTTGACTAGTTTAAAAAATGGCTCAGTTACGTTAGAGCAACATGATGCCTCACGATTGTAAAGCTAGCCTTTTTCCGCAAAAGAATACAAGAGACAACTTTCCTGAAAAGCATTCTATCGTAATCCTTGAGCAACCTGAATACTAATCGTTGGTACATTAAATAGTGAAGGCGATTCGTGGGAGCCAAAGGAATTCGACGATGAAATTTCTCAATGAGGAGCTTGTTCCAGAAAACCGCAGGGCTCAATGTTGGCGCCATCATCCCGTGGTTATGTGATGTTGTTGTTGCAGAGGCATTCAAGGGGAAAGAAACCCGCGGCGAATGGCCACCAGGAAGTCATTGATGCGTGGCAGATCTTTTTGATCCCGGCATCCAGGAATTAAGTGCCATGCCTGCGCTGTAAGATCTTCCCCCCACTCCATCACTTCTCCTAATCGGTATTGTCCATTTTTGATGCGAGTCAGCCGTTCTCCTGCCGACGTGTCCGCAATGCGGATGTGGAAACTTCCTGACTCGAGCAATTCACAGAGGTTGTAGAGAACCCGGATATAGACGGCGGCATACTTTGCCGGTCGTCCATCTTTCTTTTCCAGCAACTTGGTGCGTTGATTATTGGCATAGTTGGTAAAGGCCTCAAAGACTTTTTGAGGCGAACAAAGCGCCGGGAACAGCAAGCGCAATTGTTCTCCCCAGGGATCGGCTGTGATGACCGGTGCCACTAACGTCTCAAGAATAAGCGGATGGCCCTGAGTCGCCAGCAGAAGAAATTGTCCGACCTCCCAAGCCGTTTCATCGCCATCACCTTTGGTCCACTGCGAGGCGGGATATTTAAATCCCAACTGAAACATCTCCTCCGTCGGGATGACATAGACCCGACGGAAATCCCGGTCGCTCTCGTAGGAGGCTAACCCATGGGCATGAGACCCAACGAGAACTTTGAGGATCGTATGCCTGGGATCGTTCGAATGAGAGTGCATAAAAAATTTTTACCAATTCAAACAATTAAGGGTGCGTGAAGCCAAAGACGATCAGGATGAGACTGCCGGTTGCCAAAATGGCCATCATCCCCGGCGCCACATATTTCATGAGCGGTTTTCCTCCAAACCATCCTGCTAACAAAAGCTTTACGATCGTATTTGTCATGGCCGCCAGAGTGATGGCCGTGGCGGCAGTCCAGGCCAGCAGTCCGTCTTGCTGTAATCGGACAATTGACAACATGATGGCATCCACGTCGGTGGTTCCGGCCAGGAGACTGGACGCATACAACCCTTGATCGCCCAGGTAGGTTTGGGCGGCTTTCGAGATGAACAGGACTCCGGCATACAATACACCAAATCCCAGGGCCGGACGTAATTCGAACGGGTTGCGATGGGAGATGTCCGGACCATCCGCCGGTATGCGTTGCGCTTTGCTAAATAAGATGAAACTCATGACATACCCGCAGAGGGCCATGCCCCCCAAAGGCGCGAGAAGCATGAGAAACAGATCCGGTTGCAGAAGGCTCATGATGACCAGCATCCTGGCAAACATGGTGCTGGACGCGCCTAGGATGGCTGTCGCTCCGGGTAGGGCCAGACGTGGGTGTTCCCCTGCTTGTGTGGCCATGCTGATGGTGACGGCGGTGGATGAGACCAGGCCTCCCACAATGCCTGTTGTGGCAAGGCCTTTATGGGAACCGATGATGCGAGTGCAGAGATATCCCAAAAAACTCACCCCCGCAATGAGAACGACCATGATGCCGGTATGGAAGGGATTGAGGACATCCAGAGGACCGAAGGTGCGGTTGGGGAGAAGAGGCAGGACGACGAGGGCTAAAATGACAAATTTGGCCGTCGCATAGATATCATCATCGGACACCTGTTGCACCACATGATGCAGTCGTTCTTTTAAGGACAGCAAGGCCATGACGACCCCTGCGCTACCGACAATGAGGAGATACCGATGTGGAGCATCAATGGGAAGGGCAGGGAGCAAGGCGAGGACTCCCAGGAGAAACGTGATCAGAGCCGCGAGTGGGGTGATGATCCCAGGGGGATCCTTTCGACCCCATTCCTTGTCGTACGCCACAGCCAGGAGCCCGCCAAGAATCAGGAGTGTGGCAATAATGGGCCACACGCCAAGGACCTGGGAGATAAACGCCGACATGGCTCCGGCAAGGGCGATCAAGGGAAAGGTCCGCACGCCACCGATGCCGGTTTTGGGCTCTACGCTCAGATCCTGCTGACGTTCCAAGCCAATCAAAGCCCCTGCGGCGAGGGCCACCAGAAAGCCAAGAATAGATTCTTCAATGGTCATCAAGGTCAGGTCTTATTGGAACAGGAAATTAAGGGGAAAAGATTGAGAACTATTCATCTATCTAATGTTCACCCAATACTCACTCAATATGAAGTGAGAAGCAAGACGCGGGCTCAATAGAATAGAGAACAGATTTAGGCGTTCATGAAAAGCGCTCTCGTGAAATTGTCCGACATCGGCCGACCCCTTTTCTCAGTGACCACAGCCCGCCGATTTTTTTCAGTCGGATGGGACGACGTACCGCTCCGGGGATCGTTTGATCCGGAACGATCTGGCGTGGTCGCTCCAACAAATTTCCGACCAGGGGGCGGAGGGGTTCTGTGGGGCGTCCGATCCTGGCAAACCCGATTCTCCGGCCGCCGGGTATTAAGCTGACAATGTCAATGTGAATGAGAGCACTGGCGGATGGGCAGTATCGGCGATAGCATTCGCGGCCTGCGTTTCAAGCGAGAGTTGATGCCTTTATCTGACATGTATGACTCCCGCGCCCTGGATGGTTCCGGCCTTTAATTGTTGGAGCGCCAGATTGGCTTCCTCTAATTGAAAAGGAACCGTGTGGGTGCGAATGGGAATGGCGGCGGCCTCCTTCAAAAGGTCCAATCCATCCTGGCGCGTGTTCGCGGTGACGCTTTGGAGTGTCCGCTCCTGAAACAGATCAAGTGTATAGTCCAAGGTTGGAATGGGCGTCATGTAGATCCCGGCTAAAGCGAGTGTGCCGCCTTTTTCCAATGCCCGAAGGGCCGGAGGCACCAGTTCACCAGCCGGGGCAAACATGATCGCCGAGTGAAGGGTGTCCGGTGGCATCTCTGAGGCCGTTCCGACCCAGACCGCTCCCAACTGGCGAGCCAGCGCGCGATGTTCTTCCCGTAAGGAACACACATAGACTTCGCATCCCCAATGCCGTGCGATTTGAATCGTAATATGAGCGGAGGCGCCGAATCCGTACAAGCCCAGCCGTTGGCCGGGTTTAACCTGACTACGGCGCAGGGCGCGATAGCCGATGATGCCGGCACACAACAGGGGGGCGGCCTCTTCGTCAGTAAACGCGGATGGAATAGGGTAGGCGAATTGTTCAGAGACCAGTGCGTATTCGGCGTAGCCACCGTTGACGTGATATCCGGTGAAGGTGGCCTGTGCGCACAGATTTTCCCGCCCTGCCTTGCAGAACTCACAGGTCCCGCAGGTTGCCTGGAGCCAGGCGATGCCCACTCGATCACCTTCTTTGATCTGTTTGACTCCTTGTCCCACTCGATCCACGATGCCGACGGTTTCATGTCCAGGGACAATGGGGCGGGTAGACGGAGGCAGTTCGCCTTCGACGACATGCAGATCAGTGCGGCACACTCCGCAGACATGAACCTTGACGCGAACTTGACCGGGACCAGGTTCAGGTTTGGGGATATCGCGAGCCCGTAAAGGACCCGTCGCGACATCGGCGTCCTGTTCTAAGATCATGGCATTCATCATTCACTCCTGATGCGATCAGAATGTAGAATTCCCGATTCAGATATTGGGCAACCTGGTGATGATAGTTTATCCAGAATTGTCATTCTGAGCCCATGGCGAAGAATCTGTGCCTAGGTCGAACAGCTCCATGGCTTAGCTAGATTCTTCGTTGGCCCTTGCCCTGAGCTTTGCCGAATGGGTCAGCAACTGTCTTGAATGTCAATGAGACATACTACGCATATCTTGCCATTTCGTCTGATGCTGGATCATCGCATTCACGATCGTTAGCAGTTTGCGCATGCAGGCGGTCAACGCGACCTTCTTCTCTTTGCCGGCTGCCAGCAAGCGCTCATAGAACGCTTTGATCACGGGATTGTGCCGAGTGGCGACCAGCGCCCCCATGTAC
>JACDDF010000070.1 GCA_013817135.1 Nitrospirales bacterium | reverse complement strand
AAATCTTTCGTGAAACTGCCTCACCCAACAAGCAAGCACAATGGTTCATGTTTAATGAAGACCAGACCCTTGTGGGAGTCATCACCGTATTCCCGCTTGGTCTTTCCTTAGAAGATTATCCGAAACTCCGTCATACTCTGGCCCAATTACCTCCGGCTCGTGAATTCTTTTTTCATTCTTCCCAACTATTAAAAGAGCAAACCCCCGATTCTGGCACACTGCATCGCACGGGAAAAGCCACGTCCACCCATCAATATTTCATGCGACACACCCATGGGAAACAGGACCAACTGGTCATGGCAGTTTTCGTTCTTGATCCCTATGAAACAATTTTAGATGGGAGTCATTCCAAATTTCTCTCCTATATTAAAGATCCGGATTCCACCGAGAAAGAACTCCCAGGCCCAACAGGACAATTAGAGTCAGAAAAAGAATTTTTAGGACTTCAGCAATTTGCCAGAGGGGAAATTGCCTTATTTGCGTCCTGCGGCAACAAGCAGCCAGAAATAGCCTTGGACGCTTATCAAAAAGCCATTCAATATGGGTTATCTGATCCGAAACAGTTAGCGGAAGCCCACCATCGTCTTGGGTTGGCTTTACGAAGCATGGGCAGACTTCCAGAAGCCGCAACTACCTTAGAGAAGGCCCTGACCATCCAGCCATACTCAGCAGTCATCCTAAATAGTTACGGCTCGGTCCTGGCGGAACTTGGAAAATTACCAAAGGCTATCGAAACCTATGAGCAGGCTTTGGCCTTACAGCCAAACTATGCTCAGGCTCGATTCAATTTGGCTGAAGCTTATGAATCCCATAATCCCAAACGCGCCATTCAAGAATATGAAACTTTCCTGATACTGGCAGAGAACAATCCTGAGGAAATGACAAAAGTTGACCTGGCTAAGGGGAGAATCAAAGCCCTGCAAGGCGGAGCCAGACAGTAGCAAATCTAAAAGCAATCGTTATGGGAAATACCCGGGTTCAGCAGTGTTCGTAGCAAAAAGATTTCCATTGTGAATATCCCACACGCTAAGCCTTCATGAAATTCTATGCCGTTCGCCGCGGCCGCACGATTGGCATCTTTGAGAGTTGGGATGCCTGCCGTGCCCAAGTACATCATTTTCCAGGAGCCGAATATAAAGCTTTCCCCGCTAGAGAAGAAGCCGAAGCATTTCTTTCTTTTCGTTTAAGCAGTGAACCAATCAAGAAGAAGCCAGTAGCAGCAGCAACATCGGCCTCGATTATCGAAGTTTGGGTCGATGGATCCTGCTTCCCACAAGACGATGGCTCTCTTCGGCTGGGATGGGGGTTACTGGCCAAAAAAAATGGTGTAGAGATTCACCGGGACAAAGGGAACGACATTCCGCAGTCAGCCATGAACCACCGAAATGTCGCTGGTGAAATTCTTGCCATCCTCAAAGCCCTCAGATGGTGTCAATCCCAAGGGATTACAGAAATGACGATCTACTTTGATTACCAAGGATTGGAAAGTTGGGTAACCGGAGCCTGGCGCACTAAACTGCCGTTTACCCAAGCCTACGCACAGGCGGTCATCGAATCAGGCATCTCTATTCAATGGGTCAAAGTGAAGGCTCACTCCGGCAATCCGGAAAATGATCTTGTCGATCAACTCGCGAAAGAAGGGGCTCAGGGGAAGTAAGAAGAGGGAACTTTCAGGATGATTTCCAACGTCACAACCAAAACAGGACGAATCAAAAACCAGTTACAGCTTGCCTTCTCCTTTTAAATAATTCCGGAAGCGGGTCATCAGCTCATCACCCAATAAACCAACATCAGGCTTTTTCTTCATGTAATCCCTGATCTCATCCAAGCGATGTTCCGCCTGCTCATTCCCCTTTAATCGTTTAACCTTTTGCATGGCATCGCCAAACGCATCAAAGGTCAGTTCCTGATAGCCAAAACTTCGAATCCGCTTGACGGCTTTCATCATCGCTTCATTTCGAAAGGTGGTGAGGTGTTCAGAATCGATACTGGTTAGCCCGAGTTTTCTCGCACGGCGTTCTGCAGCTTTTCGAATGCCGCTTCGGACAAAATCAGGTGAGGTATGGAGACGTTTCCAGGCCTCATCCGTCCATGTCACCTGTGTGGGCGGAGCCTCCCAGAGACGAATCAAAGTCTCAGCATCAATCTTTACGATCCCTTGCTCACGGGCTAAATCTTCGGCGTCCCGCTTTAACATATCCGTCACAAATTCCATAGCAATCGGAGGTGAATCCTCAATGCGTTTATTCAACAAAGCCAAAGCTTCATCGGTCCATTCCATAGGCACGCTCTTCTCGAGCGGAAAATCACCTAAAGCTTCGACCTTTTCAAATAATTCCACATTCACTTCCATATGGCCGCGTTCTTTGGCCACATCTTCAGCGATCCTGCCAATCATGCTTCGCATGAACTCTGGAACGGCCTCTAGTCGCTTCCGCGCCTCGGCGGTCCACGGGAGTTTGCCTTGGGCCATATCTTCGACAGCCTGAGTCATGCCTGCCGCGCCCCCCATCGAGCCCATCATTTGCTGCTTAAATTGGTCTAAAATTTCAGCCGTAATTTCTGCATACCCCAATTCTTTGGCCTTTTTTTCTGCGAGACGGCGCACCATACCTCTCAGGAACGAAGGAGCGCGTTCCAGTCGAGACGAGGCCTCTTCCGTCCAGGGAATATCTTGCTCAGTTTGAGATGGCTCGGCCGTAGACATGGTTTAGACAGAGGGTAATTCAGGGTTTAGTAATTCTTTGATCTCTTTGCCGGCTTTAAAAAATGGCATGCGCTTTTCTGGGACAGACACCGATTCTCCGGTTTTGGGGTTACGCCCTTCTTTGGTCTGGCGGTGCCTGAGACGAAAACTTCCAAACCCGCGAATTTCTGTTTTTTCTCCACGCTTTAAGGAATCACGGATAGAATCAAAAATGGTGTTAACTAC
Organism: Nitrospirales bacterium; assembly: GCA_013817135.1. Lineage (GTDB taxonomy): Bacteria > Nitrospirota > Nitrospiria > Nitrospirales > UBA8639 > Nitrospira_E. Next base: position 5,238 of record JACDDF010000070.1, on the reverse strand, counting down.
TAACTCGGCTTGTCTTCGACTCAATTGGGGAGCCTTTTCCGCCAACTTTTCGATGAGATCCGCTTTTGTCATCCGATCCTCCTTCTCACAGAGACTCGCTTTTCCAAACTTGAATAATGCGAATGTGTATAGCTCCTCAATAGGAGTATTGATCCATCTTACTTGTCCGGATCAAGCCACCCAAAGGTACAGCAACGGGGTGGAAAAATGAGTCGTGGCAAAGGTGCGAACGCTTCCAAGGAATGTGTTTTCAAGTACATCCCTGAATGAAAACGGCTTGCTCACCTCCATGACCCGTGGCTCCCCCTCAATCCCGCCTAATTCGCCAGCTAACTTAATGGCATCGTGCAAATCGCCGATATCATCGACCAATAAGATGGACTTGGCCTGCTGCCCCGTAAAGACTCGCCCATCTGCTAACTGCTCGACTTCCGCCACATCCAGAGACCGCCCCTCGGCCACTGCATCGATAAATTGACGATGGACATCATTCATCACCAACTCCAATACCTTCCGATCTTCATCATTCATGGGCCGAAAAGGAGAGCCAATATCTTTATATTTTCCACTTTTGACTACAATATTTTTGACACCGATTTTTTCAAGCAACTCGTGGAAATTCGCCAATTGCATAATGACGCCAATGCTTCCCGTCAAAGTCCCAGGGTTAGCCAGAATTCGATCGGTGGCCACCGCAATGTAATAACCTCCGGAAGCTGCCACCGTACCCATGGATGCGATCACCGTTTTATTCTTTTCTTTTCTCACTCTCTTGACGGCATTGTAAATTTCTTGAGAAGGCGCCACGCCCCCACCAGGGCTATCAATTCTCACCACGATCGCTTTGACCAAAGGATTGTCAGCAAATTTCTTCAGTTCCTCGACAATCTGATACGAATCAAGAATGGGACCCTCAACCCGAACGATGGCCACACCATCCTTCCCTGCTAACAATAACTCAGGAATGAGGCTTTTCCCGACACTAAACAGGACAAGGCCTCCGAGAATCATCCACAGAACCCGTTTCCATCGAGGATACCCATTACTCATAGTATTCGGGTTGGCCATATAGTCCCATATTCATCCAATCATCCTGCCCATGAGGCCTATTAACCCTCATCCCCTTGATCTTTCTTTTGGACAACTCGCCCAAGGCTCTGATCGACACTGCCTTGAGAACTATTAAACTCTTCAACCTCGCTTTGCTCCAGATCCTTCAAATGCTCCCAAAGACTTAAAGCAATTTTCCGATCATCACAGTCAACCTTGACGATTTTCGCGGCGACTTCCTGACCAACAGCAAACTTTTCCTCAAGCCGCTCCTGCACATCCGGCCCGATCTCACTGATATGAATTAACCCTTCTACCCCACCGTCTAATTCCACGAATACACCAAAGTCAGCGATTTTGGAAACTTTGCCGTTGGTGACTTCCCCAACATGGTATTGCTGCGGAATATCAGAGACCCATGGATCCAAGATCAGCTGCTTATACCCCAAAGATAACCGCTCTTTTTCTTTATCAATTTTCAAAATAACGGCTTTGACCGATTGCCCCTTCTTGAACAGCTCAGAAGGATGCTTAATATGCTTAGTCCACGACATATCAGAAATATGGATCAACCCATCGACACCTTCATCTAAACCTACAAAGGCACCAAAATCGGTCACACTTTTTACTTTGCCCTCAATCTCTGTACCTTCAGGGTACTTGTCCTCAATTATATCCCAAGGGTTAGGAGCCGTTTGCTTCATACCAAGAGAAATTTTCCGGCTATGCTGGTCAACATGAAGCACTTGAGCCTCAATCGTATCGCCCACGGACACCACTTTTGAGGGATGGCGAACTTCATGGGTCCAAGACATTTCCGATACATGGACTAAACCTTCAACCCCTGGCTCCAACTCGACGAATGCCCCATAATCGGTCAGGCTCACAACCCTGCCATTCACGCGACTTCTTGACGGATACTTTTCTTCAACTTTGGTCCAAGGGTCTGGAGATTTTTGCTTAACGCCCAGGGAGATACGGCCGGTTTCCCGGTCGTATTTCAATACTAAGACTTCAACACGATCTCCAATGGAGAACATGTCGGATGGATGCCCCACACGGCCCCAGGAAATATCGGTGATATGCAACAGACCATCAATGCCACCCAAGTCCAAGAAAGCCCCATAATCCGTAATGTTCTTCACAGTCCCTTCAATCAATTGCCCTTCAGACAAAGTAGACAAAGTCGATTGTCTTCGTTTGTCGCGGGTTTCTTCTAGAAGAGCCCGTCGGGAGACCACCACATTTCCCCGACGATGATTAATCTTAATAATTTTAAAGTTATACGTTTTCCCGACCAGACCATCCAGGTCTCTGACCGGCGTCAAGTCAATTTGCGATCCTGGCAAAAAGGCCTTCACACCAATATCAACGATCATGCCGCCCTTAATACGCGAAATGACTTTCCCTTGGACTTGCTTTTCATCTTTGTGGGCAACTTCCAAATCCTCCCAAACCTTCATCTTGTCTGCTTTTTCTTTGGAGAGGAGCAAATTACCATCCGCATCTTCGCATTGCTCGATATACACTTGAACCGGGTCATTGACCGCCAGCTGTTCTAACTCTTCCGGAGAAAATTGGTCGGCAGGGATCATGCCTTCTGACTTATAGCCAATATCCACCACCACTCGATCTCGCTGGATATCAATCACCCTGCCCTCGGTTATCGTTCCTTCTTCAATATTTTTAAACGTTTCATCGTATAATGCGGCAAGAGTTTCGCGATCCATTTTTTCAGGTTGTTCAGTAAGAGTATTCATCCGACTTTTGATACCTCCAGCAGAATTTGGCGGGTTAAATGGTTATTGCCATGATTAATCTCACAATTTGCTTCTTAAATCAGTCTCATACGCCTGCCGGGTCGGAGAGGGAACGCCACCCAATTGAGCAATATGATCCATCACAGTTATCGATACGTCTTCATAAAATGATTTGGCACTCTTCCCATCATCTTTTTTACAAAATTTCAATGGTTTCCCAAAGCTGACCCTTAACGGAAACAACCGTGGCCATTTCGCCCGAATGGGAAGAACTGTAAAGGTACCAGAAATATAAACAGGAATCACCTGGCATTTTGATTCAGCCGCTAAATAGCCTAGTCCAGGCTTCCCGATCTGCAAGGACCCGTCCTCCGTTCTTGTCCCCTCAGGGAAAATAACTACGGGTTCACCTGCTTGCAAGTGAGAGAGTGCCTGGCCAAAGGCTTTCCTGTCCAGTCTGTGGGTTTTCAGAGGGATCCAGCCAAGCTTTTGCACGGCCCAATTTATGTACCGATTGGGGAATAAGCTCGCTCTCCCTAAAAAAAAAACCCGCCGCGGAATCGCGCAACCTAACAGGGGAATATCCAGGTAACTGGCATGGTTAGCCGCAACGATGATTCCACCTGTCTTGGGGAAGTGTTGAGAACCCTCTGTCCGAAATCGAAACAGGAGGCGCGCCAACCCATTAAACAGGATCCATAACAGCCCGTAGGCCGCTCCACTCACAAACGATCCGCAATGATTTGCATCATACGTCCAACAACTTCTTCAACAGATTGTCGAGAGGTGTCGATCATGATCGCCTCAGGCGCCGGACGTAACGGGTCAACCGTTCTGGTCCGGTCACGATCATCTCGGACGGCCATGTCGTCCTGCACCGTCTCCAGATCAATGGCTTTCCCTTGTTGACCCAATTCTTGTTGGCGCCGGTTCGCTCGAACCTCCAATTCCGCATCAAGAAAAAACTTCACATCAGCACTTGGGAACACCCGTGTCCCCATATCCCTTCCTTCAGCGATAACCCCAACTTCACCACCAATTTTTCGCTGAATCGGGAGTAACCAGTCCCTGACAGGCTGAATTGCCGCAACGCAGGATGCCAATTGGCTAATGTCTGGAGTTCTGATGGCCTCCTGGTTAATGGCCTGCCCATCAACCCGAACGGAAAGGCCATCCCGACACAGCATCAGTCGCAGATCTGTCCGTGCAAGAAGTCCCTGGATGTGAGCAAGATTGTCCGGGTCAAGCTGTTCTTGTTGAACTTTCCAGGCAATCGCTCGATATAAAGCACCCGTATCCAGGTAAACATATTCGAGACGTGCAGCTAAACACTTGGCCACAGTGCTCTTCCCGACTCCAGCTGGACCGTCAATAGTGATTAGTAACCGACGACGTTGAACGGCCCTGTTCTCCTCTTACGAACTAATTTCTGGAGCATTATAATGTCCGCTAATAATTTGTCAATAAATCCAACAGCTTATCTTTGAACCCTGGGAAAGAGGTCTCAACGCATGCCACATCCTCAATGGTAACCGGAGACTCTGCCACTAATCCGCAAATGGCCAATGACATCACAACCCGATGATCGCCATAACTCTGACAAATCGCACCCTTAAGAAGGGAACCTCCATTGATGATTAATCCATCCGGCTGTTCCTCAACTTCAACGTTGAGACGGGATAATTCTGTCGCCATAGCTCGAATGCGATCTGTCTCTTTCACGCGAAGCTCCTCTGCTCCGGTAATGCGTGTCTGGCCATGGGCCAAAGCGGCAGCCACACACAAAATAGGCAATTCATCAATCGTTTTGGGAATGAGTTCAGGCCCAATGGTCATTCCCCTCAGCTGAGCCGACCGCACACGGATATCACCGACCTGTTCCCCCGATATTTCTCGTTGGTTGACGATGGTGATATCAGCCCCCATCTCGAGGAGAATATCCAGAACGCCCGTTCGTTCAGGATTCAACCCTATATCAGTGAGTAAGATATCCGAATCGGGAACGATAGATGCGGCAACCATGAAAAACGCCGCAGCCGAGAAATCTCCGGGGACCGCAATCGGCTTTCCATCAAAAGAGGGTCGGCCTTGAAGCTGCACGGTGCACCCATCAACCCGGAGGGGAACTCCCAAATAGGCCAGGAGACGCTCCGTATGATCTCGTGATTTTCGAGGCTCCTTCACAATAGTCGTCCCTTCGGCAAAGAGCCCAGCCAAGAGGATGCACGATTTTATTTGGGCACTTGCGACAGGAGTTTCGTAGAGAATCGCCTTGAGTCCGGTCCCTTGAATAGCCAAAGGAGCCAACTCACCACCACGTCTTCCCGAGAGGACCGCCCCCATTTGACGAAGAGGTGTGACCACCCGGCCCATCGGACGATTTCTCAAAGAAGCATCACCTGTGAGAACGGAAAAGAAATTTTGCCCG
>JACDDF010000069.1 GCA_013817135.1 Nitrospirales bacterium | reverse complement strand
TGAAGATAGTGCCTTTTCCTATCGTGAACAACCCGACGACCCTCCACTTGAACTGACAAATCTCCAATTGAACGTGGAAAATATACAGAATATCCGCTCCCCGGATGGGGAGTATCCATCAGGCATTCATTTGGAAGGATCCATCAATAAATCCGGATTGGTGAGTATCTCGGGAAAAGCTAATTTCTTAGCCAAACCGTTTCCGGGAGTATCAGTGGATTTCGATGTGAACAATGTTCAACTCAAACCGTTTATTCCTTTATCCTCTCTTCTCAATGTGGACATTCACTCCGGAACGCTGAACGGACGGGGACATGTCGAATATGCCCCTTGGATAAACATCGTTCAAATTGCCATGTTGGAAATAGATAATCCACATATTAATTATGTGGAGAAACATTCTCAAAAGAAAGCACAAAAAGCCACGGAGGATTCCCAACCACAAGACGGGGGTGATTCAAAGAAATCCCAAGATCCGTTCAAGGTGTTGGTGGAATCGGCATCCGTAAAAAATGGCGATTTTGGATATAAGAACCAAACCACGAATCCCCCGTATAAGATATTTTTTAACCAGGTGGATCTCCAGATCACTGGGGTGGGCGCTCCACAAATCACTCATAAAGGGGAATTAAAACTTTCCGGGAAATTTATGGGAAAGGGGAAGACAACAATCGAAGGAGGATTCAGGCCGGAAGTCCAACGTCCTGATTTTGATGTGAAAGTGGAAATTGGAAAAACAGATATGACAACCCTCAACGATGTATTAAAAGCCTATGGAGGTTTTGATGTTAAGAGCGGAGCATTTTCTTTGATTTCTGAAATACATACTGATAAGGGACGCGTCCAGGGGTACATTAAGCCATTTTTCGATCGACCGGAAATTTACGATCTTTCACAGGACCAAACCGACAATATTTTTCAACAGCTATATGAAGGTGTTGTGGGTGCCGTCGCTTCCATATTGGAAAATGTTCCTAGGGATCAGGTAGCGACGAAAACAGAAATTACCGGGAATTTAAAAAACATCAAGGTCGGGACATGGGAACTAATATGGAATCTCTTCAAAAATGCGTTTATTGATGCCATGACACCGGCCTTCGAAAATTTAAACACTATTGGAAAGGAAAATTAAGTCGGTTTATTGAAATCTGGGTAGAAAATATATATGTGTACAATTCAAGGGAGTTGGATTGGGCAATGCTATAGGAGGCTGGGAGTCTGGAAGGAGCGAAGAATGATTCTCTTCCCCGCTGTGAAAGTAAAACGGGTTCCTGGGTTTTTTAAACACAAAGGAGGCGGAAAATGAACGTAAAACATTATGTGTGGGGAGTGCTTTTGATCGCATTGTTGGCGATGACCGGGTGTAATACCATGGAGGGGGCTGGCGAGGATGTACAAAAAGCCGGCAAAAGCATTGAGAAGGCTGCCGATTAACTTTCGTTGTCTATGAGGTAAGGCGGAATTCCTTAATCCGAGATTGGGGATTCCGCCTTCTTCTTTCCGTTCTATTTTCCCCCTTTCCAAAGTCCAACACCCTGAGTAAATCCTGGTTGAGAATTTGTCCGGAATACCATTCCACATTCCTGGAATGACATACGGATACGAACAGGCATGGCACCTGCATTTGGTCTGAAGAAAAACATTTGGATAAAAAAGACTGGGTTGAAAACCAATTTATACGTTGGTGAACGGGGATTGTCTGGATAATAATTAGAACAGAGTGAGGGACTTAAATGAGTGGGGGTTCGACCCACAGGACTTCAGGATCGTTTAGGACTTCATGGTGGTGAACGACCTCCGTTTATGTTGAGCCGGATTTGGTCAAATGAAGGAACATGCCGGTTTGTTTTGTTGGAGAGTTGCTACCAAAGGATGAACATCAGTTTTTAAAGAAACTAGGACGAAGGCCATGTGGTCACGCTTGGGCTCAGTTTCCATTTTTTTAAAAATTGTCATCAAAAGGAGGTGGGTTAAGAAAAATTTAAGAAAATGGCTTTAGAGACAATTTGAAAATTCTTAATGTTCACACAACATCTCAAGGAGAACGCCATGAATAAAGATCAATTCAAAGGAAATTGGAACCAGTTTAAAGGTGAAGTGAAAAAAAAGTGGGGAAAGTTTACCGATGATGAACTGACCCAGATTGAAGGAGATTACGACAAGTTTAAGGGCCGATCTCAAGAGCTCTATGGAGATCAAAAAGAAGAATTTAATAAATGGACTGAGGATTGGCAGGAAAAAAATAAAAAAGTCTGATAACTGCTCTCCAACCGGAGTGTGGACTTGTTAAAGGGATGTCCCCAGGAGACGGCAGAGGTTGCTGCCATCTCCTGGGAGAGATCAATGGCGAGTTCATCTCCCCCAAAGGCCAATCTTTAATAAGTGGATTCCACTCCGATTATAATTTTAACCATAGGAGGTTTCATGAAAGTCTCTTGGCATAGATCGTCCATAACAGTGCCCGCAGCATTTGCGGCTGTCTTGATTCTCAGTGCTCCTGTTTGGGCTTCAAATGGGCTGACCTATACTTCTTATGGGAACCAGGGTAAGCAGACTAATTATATCCATCAAGTGTATAACGAAGATCAGTTTACAGGGAATTGGGAGCAAATGAAGGGTGCCCTCAAAGAACAATGGGGGGATTTTACTGATGACGATCTGATGGTCATTCAGGGGAAATCTCAACAGTTTGAAGGGAAACTCCAAGAGCGTTATGGAGATCGAAAAGAGGAAGTACGCGAGTGGGTTGATAAGTGGTTAGAGAAACATCCCTATGATGACCCTCGCCATCCATCAACCCAAAAGGCAGTCACACACTGAGGCATAAGCGTTTAATATATGTGATCCTCCACCCAGCCCTCCGGACAGCGGACTCATGGTCTTTGTCTGGCCGGGAGTGCCATGCCCTGTGCGTATGAGATATTGTTTGAGTGATCTTTCTCAGGCTTATTCCTAACTCCCGATATTTGGTGAATACGAGAAAGGGACCGGTTTCAGGTTTTCTATTCAAGTACCTTTGTCGCTGGAATAAAGTAGAGACCTTCAAGACCCTGATGTGATTGGGTTTGGCGGTTTAGTTTCCTATTTGGACCAGCCCCTTATTGAATTTTCCTGATAGCTGTCGGTTGAGTCCCCCGAAAAAAACGTACTTCAGCTCTGTCTCCGGATTGTAAGGTTTCATCAATCATGGTCATAGATGTGGCTTCAATCTCAAATGTCTGTCCTTCTTCGTCTTGAATCCTATACTTGAGATCATCGATAGCCACAACCTCCCCAATGAGTAAGGGAGATGTAGAGGCTGGATTTGGTGGAGCGCTTGGGAGTTGATCCGACTCAGTGGAAGGTTTAGATCCCACTTCATTTGGGGGAGTCTTTTCCTCCTGACAGGCGAAGAGACTGAAGGCAAAAGTAAGGATGAAAAATACGCGATATAGTATTGGTAAGGAATTCCTCAACTGACATTCTCCTTGCTTGACGAAGAAATAATTTGGGACATGAAAAATGAGTTCGTTTTTGGAATATCCCTCAGGGATGTCTGGATAATTCACGTAATGAGACCTTCACGTGTTCAGCAAAGGCACTGATCCTTGACCTGGGGGAAAAGGTGCAGGAAAATCGGAGATGGGCTTTTGCGGAACTCACAAAAATTGGGCCTTCAGGGAGGATATCACTTTTTTCAATAAAAAGCTTTCATTTGACAGGGAGTTTCTAGTTTTCAAGGTTTATTTAAATAGCCGGTCAGATGGAATCTCCTCACGCACGTCATACTCCTTTATGTCGGCTCCCGTTGTAACGCGAACCATCGTGGATTCCGCGCTCCAAGGTGTTATATCAAAAAGGGCTTCCAATTATTTTCCGCGAATGATCTGGCGAAATATTTCCGTTAACCTACCACCCCTCTTGAGTGAAGACAGCGAATTCCACACGAGGAGGAGAGGAATACTGTGTTTGCACACAATTCTTGACGTGAATAGGTGTTTATCAAGGCCATGGATAATGACAACAAACCCCTAGACCTTTTCCAATGCACGTACGGATGCGGACATCCGACGGGAAAAGCGGGAAATTCAGAAATATTTCATAATCCTAGGCGTCATGGGTTGAAAAAATATCACGAAACGCATATTAGGGAATTTAAGAAGCCACTAACAGGTAATCAGTGTCCTTTGACCTTTAACCGGGCCATTATTCCTTATCATTGTATCGTGGACCCAATTCCGACCTTTTCTGTTAAGGCCAATGAAGATGAAACGCATATGTATGAATTGAAAAAAATATTGATCATCCCACGGTCTGATCGGCACCTTCGAGATCGAATTTTTGGGTGACCCTTCGATCACTTTATCGCTGTATACGAGATAAGGGAAATTGGAAGGAATTAACAGGCGCATTAAAGGAAAATTGGGGAGAATTCACGCATGATGATTTATTAGCCATTGAGGGAAAGTCCCAGCGCTTTGAGGGAAAACTTCAAGAACGATATGGAGACCGGAAGGAAGAAGTCAAAGAATGGGTCAATGAATGGATGGAAAAACATCCTTATGATGATGCCAGGGATCAGAAACACTAAGAGAGAAGATTTATTTCTGTCTTCACTAACCTAAAACCGGCGAAATGGGATATCCCCTCCCATTTCGCCGACGATATTAGTTAACTTTCACCTCAGGAGTGAGTGGTGTAATTTCAAAAGCGATACCCGTTTATTGGTCACTCTATCCCGATGTATTACAAGGCTGGAATTTGGCATGAAAAGCCCCTATAAAACTTTTCGCATCTTTCGGATTGCTATGGGTTGATTGTCTGCCGAATAACGAATTTCCGCTTTATCCCCAACACCAATTGATTCATCCACCAGCGTCATGGAGTTCGCTTCAACTTGGATTTCCTTTTCTTCCTGGTCTTTAATGACATAGGTTTTGCCTTCAATCGATATCACTTCACCTGTAATGTTTCTCGGGGTTCCGGTCGTGGGAGCCTCCTCTTGTGAAACGGTCGGCAAATTGGATTCAGTAGGAGGTTGAATTGGGACGACTCCCGGAAGATTATTAGATTGAGCAGGCGGTGTAATGACGGGTTCATGTTCTTCCTGACATGCAACAACGCCTGAAAGTAATAGCGGGGCTATCCACAAAAATCGCATGAGAGCTAAGGGGAAGTTTCTTGCATTTTGTTTCATGAGTTGCCCTCCCTAATAAAAAGTATTTTCCAGCATATCTTCTTTTCTTCGTACCGTATGATGGGATGTGAAAACCTCAGTTTCTGTTCAAAAATCAGGCATTTATTCGTCTAAAGTGAATCCCACCTTTATTGTGACCTGCCAATGGGTCACTTTGCCTTGGTCGATCATACCTCGGGTTTCCGTTACCTGAAACCATCGCATGTTCCGGATAGTTTCCGATGCTTTGGAGAGGGCGTGGTTAATCGCATCCTCCATAGATTGAGGAGAGCTTCCAGTCAATTCGATGTTTTTATAAACATGGTCCAAGTCTTTTCCCCTTTCTTTTGAGAAGTTGATTTTTCACTATAGGAAGTAAATCGAAATGGAGGAACTCGTCAAAACCCTTGAAAGTTAAAAAAGACAATTGTCGCAGGCTTATGCGCAGACATCATTTTTAGATATAACGCAGTCTTGCTGTCCCTGGAACAAATGAATAATTATGCCAAGGAAGATGCTCAGAAAACGAGGCTGGTTTTGTAAATGTGCAAAAAGTAAATGTTATTTTATGGCGGACAAGAGTTTTAATTCAAATTAATGATCCTATGAAAAAAGAAATGTTTAGATGCTTAATGTACTTCATATCCCCTCATGGTGAAGTTTTGACCTAAGGAAAGTTTGCAATTTGGCTTCGTCATCGGTGGATAAGGAAGTCTGCAAGATCGTGCCCTCCACCCCGTTAAGTTTTAATTCGTTAATCACTTTATCCGGTGTAACCTTTTTTATGAGAATGAATAAAGCCGAATTCCCCGGTCGTAGTGTGTTTCCTAATTCCTTGATGAAATTGTCATCGATGCCGATGTCGGTTAACCATCCGGATACGCCCCCGGTGGTTGCTCCTACTAATCCACCGGCAGCCCATCCCAATAATGGGTTTAAAAAAAGAACCCCAATTAACAACCCCCACAAACCTCCGTAAACCACTCCACCCATCGCTCCTGATGCAACCAAATTGTAGGTTTGATTAATTGAAATTTTCCCTTCTTGATTTTTTACAACAACCACGGCATCTTCCAATTCCAGAAGATATTGTTTCTCCATGGTAAAAAGAATTTTTCGTACTTCTTCTGCTTTTGCTTCATCTGTAAAGGCGACCACGATTAATTCACTCATCTTTACCTCATTTTCTTTAGCTAAACTTCAGGGTCACCAAAATCTTGACTGAGTAGGATACACAGAGATCTTTAATGCCCACTCCGGAGAGATTGTCAATTTTGGTGTATCCAAGAGGACGAGGCGTTAAGAATGAGGCCTCGTCCCCTTCGATGGTGGATTTGGATGATGAGCCCATGCGGCGAAAGGGTCATTAAGATGACAAGCATCGCCTAGGAAAGGTCCGGATCAACCCACAGGCGGCTTTTGACTCGCTTCGCCCCGGCTTCATACGCATTTTCTATTGCATCGGCGATCTCGCCTTTATTCTCAACGCCACCGTAAAGAGTGGCCACTCCATTTTTCACTATAACGGAGATCTGGTCTGAGTTGACGAACGGACTGCTCTCCAGCTCATCCCGTATCTCTTGTTGAAGTTCCCTGTCTCGCATATCGGCCCATGGGCGCTCTCCCATTTCGCGTTGAGAAAGCTTATTCCGAACCTTCCATGCCCCGGCATCATATGCAAGCTCGCCGGCATCGATCATCGCACTTCTGTCTTCTACTGTGCCGGAAAGCGTAGCGACTCCGTGATCGACGGAAATGCGTACATCTTCTCCATCAACAAAAGGGCTCATAGCAAGGTTCAATTTAATACGCTTACGAAGTTCTGAATCGGTCAAAATGTAGTCATCATAATCGTAACCATAATCGTAATCGGAGCCATAATAATCATCGTAATCGTAATAGGGGTCGTAATCGTCATAGACGACTTGGCTTTGTGCGAGCCCTGGGGCACCGCCCACACACATCAAGAATGCAAAAGCCATAGATAGTCGTTGAAAATTCGTGAGTAATTTCATTTTCCACCTCCTTCTTTCTTAGGAAACTATTGATTGTATCCTCGCGATTGGTGTCTGGTGGTCGATTCATAATATTGATCCTGGCCGGGTACACGGATCAAATGGCCTTTCTTTTCCACGGTCCTCAGGCCGTTCCTGGTAAAATCTCGCATTACCCCGCGCATGTTGACGTCGATCCTGTTTCATTGACCAAGGCATTTGGTCTCTATTCGAATCCTGATCCCGATGATGTATCCTGTTGCTCCTCATTCCTTCTTTAGTCGGTGTCTGTCATTGCTCTTCTCATTCATGCCGTAAACCATTGAATGGGAATATGAGCCATTCTGTGGATAAGAGTATGAAAAATCAGGGCTTATCCGAAGAATCTCAATTGGGAGGTCATTTCATATTGTAGAAAAAAAGTAATCCGCTTCAATGAACCCGATTGTTTTATCGATTCCACATACCAAAGGTTCGTATTCACTCTGAAATATGTAAAGCTGGTGTACTCTGTACTCTTCCTGTAAAAATTTCAACATAGATGGTAGGCGGGACGAAGCGTCAAGCAGACGCCTCGTCCCAGGCTCCATGGATTTATCCCTCAAGCAGACCGCAGATGGCAAAACCCTTAAAGATCTGGATCTACCCACAATCGGCTTTTAACTCGCTTCGCCCCGGCTTCATACGCATTTTCTACGGCATCAGGAATTTCACCTTTATTCTCAACACCACCGGAAAGGGTTGCCACACCATTTCGCACACTCACTGAGATCTGGTCTGAATTAACAAACGGACTGCGGTCAAGCTCATCTCGAATCTCCTCTTTCAGTTCGCTGTCCCGCATATCGGCCCATGGGCGCTCTCCCCTGTCGCGTTGAGAAAGCTTATTGCGAACCTTCCTTGCCCCGGCATCATAGGCCAGCTCTACGGCATCAATCATCGCACTTCTATCTTCAACCGTGCCCGAAAGCGTAGCGACTCGGTTATCGACGGAGACTCGCACATCATCTCCATCAACAAAAG
>JACDDF010000633.1 GCA_013817135.1 Nitrospirales bacterium | reverse complement strand
TTTCGACCCATGGAGCCGCCACCAGTTTTTGAGACTCTGCCACAGCCGAGGTTCCAGGAAACAATGACGCCGTATGCCCATCCGGCCCCATGCCCAATAAGATCAGGTCGAACTCTGGAACCTCTCTCGATGACAGTCTGAATTGTTCACGCAGAACGGCTTCATACCGTGCAGCAGCCTCACCGGCCGGTACTTCTCCTTCAACCCGAAACACCTGATTAGAGGGAATGGGTACATGAGATAATAACGCCTCTTTGGCCATACGGAAATTACTCTCTTGGTGATCCGGGGGGACTGTGCGCTCATCTCCCCAAAAAACGCGAAGATGGTCCCAGGAAATCTGAGTCCGGTAGGGGTCACCAGTCAAGAGCTTGTACAAGCCTCGAGGTGTGGACCCACCCGCCAATGCCACACGACATTCGCGACCGGCTTTCCGACAATCCAGCACCACCTGCACCACTTCCTTGGCGGCAGCCACAAACAACTCGTCGATTGTTGGTGTAATGATAATCGTCCGAGACAATCCAGACTCCTACGTATAAAGGGCGAGCAGACAGCCTAAAGAAAGAAACCCCGTTTGAAATGGCATATTCAGCACGACGGTCTCCTCAACCCGGGCAGGTGGAACGGGCTTGAGAGTCCTTAGCAATCCGTATAATCATAATCTTCCAGCTTGCCTTCTTTATCAAAATCTAAATTAATGCGACATTGATTCGGGGAAAAATTAAAGTTGGGAAATCGCGACTCACCTCCGGAAATACGTGAATACACCCAGCTTTCTCCTCCAAAGAATCGAGCGGATTTCCCGCTCGGCTTTCCCCAGTTTTCTTCGAACCAGGCCTTGTCTTTTCCTTCAAATTTGGCGGGATCAAGGGAGGCGTCTAAATAGGCATTTCCCCCACAGCCGGCACACAACAATCCCAACAGTCCTATCAGCAAATACTTTTTGATCACACCCGTCTCCTCTCCCCTAACAATGGCTAAAGACGCGAACACGCTGTCTACTCTGTGAAAATTCTAGCCCTCGTTCCCTTACCAGTCAAACGAGCCCATTTCTTCACATCCACAATCCAGATAATCAATCCCGAATGGAATGACAAACCGTTGTGGTTTAGATAGGGTGATTTTCAGGAATTGCCGGTATACTGCGAATAATCATAATCCGAAGTGTTAATCAATGGGGATATCCATGGAGGCAAAAATGAAAACATCTCGCTTTATTCTTATCTTGCTTGTATTTCTGTCGCTATCCTCGCTGAACACTCTTGTTTTCGAAGTCATGGCCGCGTGTTTTGAAGATCTTCCGTCACCCGTGCTTGAGTTTACAGGGACCGAGGATTATGAAGTCCGAGGCACAGAATTCACCCGTTATCGATTAAATGTAACCAATGCCTCAGAATACCCCGAAGCACTGTTTTCCGCCGCTCCTGAATTGCCTCCCTGCGGGGCCAATACGAATTCTTCCCGAACGTGGGTGGACATCGTGGATGACCAAAATCGAAGACTCTAGGGTTTTTGTGCTGCCAACCTTAATACCTTGGGCCAAATATGGTTTGCGAAACCAAAAGGCGAAGCCCCTCCGCCAAATGTGTCTGTGACATTCCAGGATCGGGAATGCCAACGCACATATACCTCTAACACCGTGTCAACGATTCCTGTCCACGTGCGACAGGACATAAGAGAATTCGGAAAAGACGCCAATAAGCTGGCCGCCTTACAGAAAGGGATCGAAGTCATGCAAAGTCGGCCCGCCACCGATCCGACAAGCTGGATTTATCAAGCCAATATGCACGGAGACCCTGGCGAAGATGGCCCGGCGCAAGCGGCCTGGAGTTCCTGCCAACACGGCAGTTGGCACTTTCTTGCCTGGCACAGAATGTACCTCTATTATTTTGAACGCATCCTGCGTACAGCCTCTGGCAACCCCAACCTGGCCCTGCCTTATTGGAATTATAGTGATCCCGATGATCCCAATGCGCGCCAGATCCCTCTTAATTATCGTCAACCAGCCAATCCCGCAAATAACCGACTCTTTGTGGCCAATAGAAATACTTCCATGAATAACGGTGGCTTACTACCCGCCTCCGGGGTA
>JACDDF010000632.1:536-2097 GCA_013817135.1 Nitrospirales bacterium | reverse complement strand
GACGGGACAGGATCAAGCTAACAGGCAGCACCAAAATAAAGGTCAAGATCAGATGGGAGGCCATGACCAAAAAAAGAGCCAGAGCCAAAGCCAGATGAAAAGCGGAACCTCAATGGAGGGGCAAAGGCAGAATCCTGGACAATCTCCAAATTCTACGCAGGACTCTCGCTGAGGCAATTTCTCACAATAGTTTAACGGGTATTCCGAGGGGGATGTCATGGGCCCCCTCGGCATAAAGATCGTAGGCTTATTTTTGGAGGAAGTACCCATCCCGATAGTCGGTGATGCTGAGTTTTATTATAAAGTGGGCAAAAGGGAACCGGATCGAATGATAAAAGTCAGGAGGGTGAGGAAAAACATGCCGAGTCCTATGATCACTTCAATCCAAATGGGATTTAGACCTGCGAAGAAGCGATGATTCTCCTCTGTTGTTAATTCTGATTGAGTTCCCATCCACCAGATAATTCCCGTCATCAGAACTGCTCCCACTACCACACCACTTCCCGTAGTGGTTGCCAAACCAAGGCCCATAAGCAGGCGCGGCCATTTAGGGAGCAATCGTTCGGGAGATGAGGTTCCTGCGGAAGAGAGTTTCCGTATCCACCAGAGGCTTAGCCCTAATCCTGCTCCTAAGGCTATCAGCCCGAGAAAAAGTGAGAGGGATGGTTCTAATTCAATGCTTGGATGGGGAACAATAATCCAAACCATACCAAAGGCGGTGATCAGCCAGGGGAGACCATGAGCGAGTGTGCGCTGAGTGAACTCCTTCCACTTGTCAGGAGGGTGAATGATGATCAGCGCGGTTCCGGTTCCCACCAATACACCGCCAAGCACATCTGTAGGAAAATGGGCGCCGGTGATGACACGACACATTCCGCCAAACGCGGCTAACCCGAACCACATGAATCGGCCATTGGGGAAATAATGCGCAAGGACTGTGGCCACGGCAAATGAGGCGGTGGTATGACCGGAGGGAAATGAGTCCCATCCACTTTCAAATGACGGGGCGATTTCCCAGTCCTGGCCTTGCTTGAGTCTTGGGCGAGGGCGGCCGATGGTGTGTTTCAATATTTGAGTAAAGAGTCCGGCTACTCCATGGGCGAGTAAGGTCTGAATACATGCGGACTTCCAGGTAGGCCATCCAAGCCGGAATCCCACTGCCCCAATTCCCAATGAAATGAGCACCAGACTCAGCCCGTCTCCTAAGTGATTTCCCACATTGCCAATGTAGTCGATGGCAGGATGCGTGAAACTGTGTACGATCTGGAGGGTTGGACCATCTACCAGTGCCAGAGAAGCGAACAAGCCAAAAAAGAGGAGCCCGGATAGTCCGAATATCACGAGAGGAGTCTGGCGGATGAGAACCTGCGGACGTCGAGGTGAAGGTTGTGCGAGTGGTTGGTCAGTCACAGGATTGAGGAATGGGATTTCGTCAACAGCCTCAGCCGAATTTTTTCTTCCGTCTATGGAAATTCTTCCCCTCCTTCATCCTCCCTCTTGACCAGGGAAGATGAAAGCGACGGATCAAAGCGCTCAATTCACCTGACATTCGTCAGGTTAG
>JACDDF010000632.1:0-526 GCA_013817135.1 Nitrospirales bacterium | reverse complement strand
GGCACCCAGTCAGCGAGAAAAATGTTGAATTCTTTTGGGTTGGCGGCATTCCGATCGGATGACCACACCACTTGTGTTCCGTCAGGCGAGAACATCGGAAAACTATTGAAGTGCCCATTGAAGGTAATTTGTTCTGGGTGCGTGCCATCTTCATTGATGACATACAAGTGAAAAGATGGACGCCCCTGATGATCGGGCGGTGTCGACATGTTTGAGGAATAGATGATTCGTTTGCCATCGTGAGCAAAGAAGGGAGCAAAATTCGATCGCCCGTTGTGAGTGACCTGTACCTTATTGGAGCCATCAGCATTCATGATGAAGATTTCCATGTTTGACGGTTCCACAAGGTTTTGAGTGAGCAGGTCATGATAGGTCTTCACGTCTTCGTCAGTTTTTGGATGGTGGGCTCGATAGACAATTCTTTTGTTGTCGGGAGAAAAAAATGCCCCGCCATCATATCCGACTTCCTGCGTCAGTCGCTTTAGATTCTTTCCATCGATATCCATGGTGTACACATCCAAATCTC
>JACDDF010000631.1 GCA_013817135.1 Nitrospirales bacterium | reverse complement strand
GAATGACTATAGAATGCCAGGTATTCTTTCCTTGCCCTTTCCATTCATCAATTCCGCCGGTCGTAGGCGGGAATCTATTCTTCCAGGTTCACTCTTCCGTCTAAAAGTGCCCGATCTTCCCGAATGCCGGCCGAGCATGATATCCTCGGATCCGGCTGGAGTGGTTGCCGACAACCCGGGGGAACACATGGGAAACGAAGCCACATCTGAAATGGGGAAAGATGCCCAACCCCATCCCCTCTTAAATGAGGTGATGAAGCAATTACTCGACCATCGCCAGGCCTTTCACGCCTTCCTCACCCGCCGACTCGGCAATCCCGCCTTCGCCGAAGACCTCTTGCAACAATGCTTTATGAAAGCATTGGCCCATTTCCATTCCATCAAACACATGGACCGGATCATCCCCTGGTTCTACCAAATACTCAGACACGCCCTGATTGATTATTATCGGAGCAAAGAAACGGACACCAAGCGGTTCCAAACCTTTCTTGACGAGACCGAGACCCTCGGAACGAACCAGGTCCCTTCCTTAGATGAACTACAACCGACAATTTGTGCCTGTCTGGATCGCCTTGTGTTGACCCTCAAACCCGAATATGCCGCCATCATTCAACGGATAGATTTGTCCGGAGAATCCCTGCAAGCCGTCGCCAAGGATTTACAAATCACCACGAATAACCTCACGGTCCGTTTGCATCGAGCGCGTCATGCCTTGCGCAAGTCCCTGGAAGATTCCTGCGGGATTTGCAGTAAGCATGGGTGCTTGAATTGCACCTGCGAATAAGCCCCAACCCCCCTTCTCCCTACATCTCCCACTTCTCATATTCATCCCTCCGCTCGCGAACATTGGCCCGCCGTTGGGTAACGAAGACTCATGCCAAACACCTAAGGGAGTGTTCAAAAAGGCCCGTCCAGCCCTGTCCTGAGGCTTCTCGAAGGAAAGGCCGCAGCCACTTGGACGGGCGGAGCGTATGAAGGAGTACGTGAGCACGGCCAAGGGGCGAGAACGCCGCTGGCGGCCCCTTCAGCCAGACTCAGGGCATGCTTTTTCAACACTCCACCCACTGTAAGAATTCCATCCGGGCTCCGTCTATATAAGCAAACGGGGCGTGTCAGACACAGAACGTGACACGCACCACACACAATCATATTTCAAAAAACGGAGGTTCCCATGGAAGATCTCACACTCACTATTCAAGGCATGAGCTGCGGTCATTGTGTACAAGGCATCACCAAGATTCTCTCCAATCTGAATGGCGTGAAGGTGGATCAGGTGAAAATTGGGGAGGCCACCCTTGGCTTTTATCCTCAGACCATTACACCAGAACAAATTATCCATGCGCTCGAGGAGGAAGGCTACAAAGCCCGGCTCAGCATGGAGGCCGTATGAGCACCATTGAATGGACCGTCATCATCGGTGGACTGACCGCGATTGCCTGGGTCGATTGGTACTTCTTCATGGCTCAAGCCATGGCGGGTAAGCGAATTCAGAACACCACCGAAAGCAGGAAATCATCTCAGTGGTGAACGGAGAGAAACCTCGTCCCACCAACGCTGTCATCCTGAGCCCCTGGCGAAGGATCTGTGCCCAGCTGGTGACATTTGGGGTAAGCTAGATCCTTCGTTCCACTCAGGATGACGGTGTGGCTCAGGATGACAGAGTGGCTCGGGATGACAGCGGGATAAGGCCTCAACCGGGAAAGCACGTATCTTTTTAATTCCTGAATAGTGAAATCAAATTTTACCCATCAGCATCGAGCATAATGAATAGGGAAACAGACATGAACACCGTCATCGCAAAACCAGAGAACACACAATCCCATCCGCCCGTGAGGAAACGGGACGAACCGCCTGAAATGGTCCCCACCCAGAAAGTGAGTCTTTCGGTCGGCGGGATGACCTGCGCCGCCTGCCAGATCCGCGTGCAACGCGCGCTGGACCGGGAACCGGGCGTCCTTCAGGCCTCAGTCAATCTCATGTTGAAATCGGCGGAGGTGACCTACGATCCCGAGACCACGACACCGGATGCGGTTAAACAGGCCATTACACGAACCGGGTATGAAGCGGAGATTAATTCGTCGGATCACACGGACCAGGAGGAGCAGACG
>JACDDF010000630.1 GCA_013817135.1 Nitrospirales bacterium | reverse complement strand
GGACTGGTCTGATGCTGGAGAACCGGAGCCTGACATGGTCGTTGCGATCACACAGATTCGGAGAGACTATTTTTTGAACGATCTACAGGGACAATATTCGAAATATGTGAAAATCACCGATTTGTTTCCGCCAAGGGAGGCCAAATTGGCCGGACTGGAATGGTTTCCCCGCATTATTGAAAAAGCCAAGGCCAAACTCCACGGTGATTTGCCCCCTGATTTAATGTATAGCTGTGGCGGGGACCGACGATTTCTGAAAAAGGTCAAGGTGAGTCCGGTTGAGTTTCTGCAATTGGTGCGGGAGGCAGGGGATGATGTGGAACACATTGTGGAGTTCGTGACGGATCGTTCCCAAGCGTAATGTTGAATAGTTGAAAGAATGGACAGGAGGTAGGTGATGCCAAAGATCGTGCGCTTTCATCAAACGGGCGGACCTGAAGTTCTGAAGCTTGAAGACCTACCCCTGGCTGAACCGGGGAAGGGAGAAATCCGGATGAAGGTGGAGGCTATCGGGCTCAACCGCGCCGAAATCATGCTGAGAAAAGGCCAATATCTCG
The DNA here is from genome assembly GCA_013817135.1 of Nitrospirales bacterium. Lineage (GTDB taxonomy): Bacteria > Nitrospirota > Nitrospiria > Nitrospirales > UBA8639 > Nitrospira_E. The sequence continues at coordinate 1,554 of JACDDF010000630.1, read as the reverse complement.
AGACTCCCCAACTACCCTCACGATTAGGGTATGAAGCGGCAGGAGTCATTGATGCTGTCGGTGCCGACGTCACGGGTCTTCGTATAGGCGACCGCGTAAGTACCATCCCGTCTTTTCCCATGAGCCAATATGGCGTCTATGGTGAGAGTGCCATCGTACCGGCCTATGCGGCTGCCCATTATCCCGAAAAACTCTCTGCCATTGAAGGTGCCGCCATCTGGATGCAATACATGACGGCCTTTGGGGCACTCATTGAATACGGAGGCCTGAAAAAAGACGACACCGTTTTGATTACGGCAGCCAGCAGCAGCGTGGGATTGGCGGCCATTCAAATCGTCAAAGCTGCCGGAGGAGTCGCTATTGGGACGACCCGTGGCGCGGATAAAAAAGCCTTTCTCCTTGAAGCGGGAGCGGATCATGTGATCGTGACCGATGAAGAAAATCTGGTGGAACGGGGAATGTCTTTGACCGACGGAAAAGGCGCGCGCCTGGTATTTGATCCGGTGGCGGGACCTTTGCTGGAACAACTCGCTGCCGTCACCGCACCTGGCGGTATCATCTTCGAATATGGGGCATTGGCTCCGCACCCAACCCCATACCCCTTGTTCCCTGCACTGGCAAAAGGGTTAACCATACGAGGGTATACGCTGTTTGAGATCGTCAAAAACCCGGAAATGCTGAAGCGAGGGAAAGAGTATATTTATCAAGGAATTGAATCCGGCTCCTTGAAACCGATCATCGATCGCACGTTTCCTCTAGCGGAAATTGCGGACGCGCATCGCTACATGGCCTCCAACCAACAAAAAGGCAAGATCGTGGTGACGGTATGAAGTCATGCAATTAAACCGAGGACAAGAGGACGCTTAATCATCATCAAATAGGAGGTCGATCTCTGGCTCAAAAGAATTCGGGGGGATTCCAGGTTTCCACTCTCCATATTCTCTTTCAGGGCGATAAAAATATTGATGGTTTTTACGTTTGACCACCCAATCTTTTCCCTCAGCCCAAACTGTTTTAATTTTCTCCTCATCATTGAGCTCCATTTGTATGTGTTCTCCATCGTTTAGTCATTGGTTTTGAGGAATACGCCACTGGGAGGACGCTTTTGAAAGGGTCTTTTCAGGAACCTGTCCTCCGTATGAGATAAAATAGAAGATTTTTTAATGTCCCTGGTTGAAGTTGGATCTCCAGTACTCATCGTGTCGATGTGACGTCCAAGCATAGGTTCAAAATACTGCTCATAACTACCCACCGTCTTTGGACAATTTCATTTAATCCAAGGGCGTTTTATTCAAACAACCACAAGACCAATCCGGAAGTTTACTCATAGGAATGAGGATGTCCATACTTTTGCTAAAAACCGGCAGTGGTCCGGTCTTTACCGATTTGGTGGAAAGGAAGGGAGGCGATTTGCAGAGTGTGGAGTGACTTATAGAATCTTGGCTGGCTGCTCAGCAGTAGCGCGTTGCTCGGTTGAACGGAGGCGGATTTTAAAGATCACGCGGCGGCTCTTCTCGCGGTTGACCCTGTGATCGCCATCGTAGATCAGGTCTT